>JAKQYG010000175.1:0-3358 GCA_023356515.1 Trichodesmium sp. MAG_R04
TCCCGCAAGGCATAACGTCTAGTCATTTAGAGCAGTCCTCTTTATTGTATTCCTGTAGTTATTTTTCATAAACATACTATAGCCTTAATGTCAACCTCTTTAATTGATGACACGCCCTAGCAATAAACCAATAGGATTTCGATATCAATTTCTAGTGAATCAGAAAATCATATAAGCAATTACATTGTTACTACAATTTTCAACACTCCTCAGCTGAGAAGTCCATCAATTATTTTGTGCTTAGAGTGGGTTTCAGAACAGATCACTTATATGCCAAAAGTGATATCATAGTATATAAACAAACTTTTGTCAATCTTAATTTTGAATTTTTGATTAATAGATTATAGAAGAACTATATAGTTGATAACTGCAATTACCTCAACCTAGCCTAACAATAAGATTAATAACTTTTCAAAAGATACTTTAATATCATAAAAATCTAAGGGAAAAATATTTCCTTTAAAATTAGTACATTGCCATCAATCTTGTTAATCATAAGTGATGATAAATAAGTGTGTTTTTAATTTTGATTTTGTATATTTTATATACAATTAGTATCTCACTATCAATCTTATTAATTATAGCAATAACACATTGGCCGCAATAAATATAATAACAAGAATGACATATGTAATAAAAATAAAAAAAAATAGATTTTATAGATGAAAGAGATGATTTTATAAATAAAATAAAAGAGCCCAAAAAAATTAAAATAGCTTTGGCAGTACAAATTATTCAGTATGTAGTCCTACCACAACCTATTTAGGATTTGCTACATATAAGTGATTATAAATATTTGATATAATGTAAATTAGCAAATGAATAATTGAGTAGTTGAGATATATTATGTGGATTTTCTTAGATATCGATGGGGTATTAGTACCAGAGAAAAAATTCGAGCAACCAGTATTGCCAAAAGACATG
This sequence comes from Trichodesmium sp. MAG_R04, assembly GCA_023356515.1. Lineage (GTDB taxonomy): Bacteria > Cyanobacteriota > Cyanobacteriia > Cyanobacteriales > Microcoleaceae > Trichodesmium. The sequence continues at coordinate 925 of JAKQYG010000175.1, forward strand.
ATCAAATTCGATCCAGTTTGTCTAAATGAATTTGAAAATGTTCTGCGTCGTTATCCCACCACCAAAATAGTCATCTCCTCATCTTGGCGAGAAATCTATTCTCTAGGGACAATTTCTAGTTTATTTTCACCAGATATTGCTATGCGTGTTATTGGAGTAACTCCATATTTACATCCGATAGTTATTGAAAAAAATCAGTATATTCGGCATCAAGGAGTTTTGGAATATCTCAGACAAAATAATGAAAAAAATCCAAAGTGGGTAGCTATTGATGACATTGCTGATTTCTATGAACCTGGTAGTCCAGTTATTATTACTGATGCGTATCATGGTTTTAATAAGAACTCTGCTCGAATGCTTGATTGCTATCTTGCCTCGTTTAGTAAGAAAATAATAGATAAAAATACTATTGGACAATAGTTAAGGATGCAAACTAAGCAAAAATTTACCTTTCCAAAACTTACTTTTCCAAAAATGGGTTGTGGCACCTGGGCATGGGGGAACCGTCTTCTGTGGGGATATGACCAAAGTATGGATAACGAGCTGCAAAATGTTTTTAACCTTTGTGCTGCTAATGGTGTAACTTTATTTGATACTGGTGACTCGTACGGAACCGGCAAATTAAATGGACGTAGTGAAATGTTGTTGGGGCAATTTTCCCAAGGATACAGAGGGGCAAACCAAGATAATATTTGCATTGCAACAAAACTTGCTGCTTATCCCTGGAGGTGGAGTCGTCAAGCAATGATTTCAGCTTGCGCAGCATCTGCTCAACGTCTTGGTAAAAATGTTGATTTGGTACAAATGCACTGGTCCACTGCTAATTATTTTCCCTGGCAAGAATGGGGACTGTTGGATGGTTTAGGTGATTTGTATGAACAAGGGAAAGTAAAGGGAGTAGGGTTATCTAACTACGGACCGAAACGACTGAAGAAAGTTTATCAAAGATTTAGCGATCGCGGCATTCCAATTACTACTTTACAAATTCAATATTCTCTTTTATCAACCTACCCAATTACAGAATTAGGAGTGAAAGAAGTGTGTGATGAATTAGGAATTAAATTAATTGCATATAGTCCTTTAGCATTGGGAATATTAACAGGAAAATATTCGGAAAAAGATTCTTTTCCTAAAGGGATTCGAGGTCTTTTATTTAAGCAAATATTACCAGGTATTCGCCCATTATTATTATGTTTAGAAGCTGTAGCAAAATCAAGAAATAAAACTATGTCTCAAGTAGCAATTAACTGGTGTATTTGTAAAGGTACAATTCCTATTCCAGGAGCCAAAAATCAAGCTCAAGCTGAACAAAATATTGGTGCTTTGGGTTGGAAATTAGACTCTGGTGAAGTTGCAGAATTAGATAAAACTGCTGGGAGTATAGGCAAGAAAATGGTACAAAATATCTTTCAAACTCAGTAAAGTTGTTCTGAAAAAAATGAATAATGATAGAGATTATTTAGGGATTGTTGATTAATCATAAAAGCATTGACATATAAAGGTTTTAGCCTGATTTGGGTCGTTTAAGTTGAAAAAGAGGATTTTAGGTACTACCATTCAGTTAATGGCCAGTCAGTATCTTAATATCCCATCCTCAACCCCTAATTTTTCCCGAAGATAGGCTTCTCCTAAGCTTGCCCCACAAACTTTTCACCTTATTTGTTCCCCTCCAGTGGCAAGATATTAATGCTACCCTTTAAATCTTTCCTTTGCCAACTCAAACGCCTCCTGCATCACTCCCTGAATTTTCTTTGGATCTGGCTTTTTCCCTCCCATCAAATCTCCAAAATAAACACAAGTACTTTCACCTAACGCCCAAGTATAAGTTGCTGCCCAAGAAGCTGCGATCGCACTCCCGAACCCAGGCACAAATTTAATTAACTCTCGTCCCACTGCTTGAGCAACAAACCCCCCACCAATAGCACTGACAACCCCAGCAGCTTGAGATGGAGAAATTGTTTGCCCATACAAATTTCCCAATAAACCCACCATCGACACTTGCAACGTAGTTAAAACTGGCATTGTCGCAAAAGGTAAAGGTACTGCTGCCACAGTAGCTGCCATAATAGTAAATGACAAAATGTAGCGTCGCCCGACATCTCGGTAAATATTCCCTAATTGTTCCCTTGCTTCTTCATCTAATAATCGATGAATTGTTCGTGCTTCTGCTTCTGGGAGCAATTCTGCCAAATTATCTCTAAAGGCTTCTAAACCGTAAAATACCGGGTTATACCCATCCTCTTCCAGGGTAAAGTCGAGCAAAACAAAGCTATTACACAACTCGCCAAAATCTTTCTGAATATTAGCAAAAGCGCGGTTTAGTTCCTCATATTCTGGAGGATATTCGGGATGGTCGTCAGTGGGGTTAGGATAAACTTCATGCAGACAAGTTACTGTTAACAAACAAGGAATATTGGGATATTCCTGTTGCAAC
>JAKQYG010000175.1:3458-8004 GCA_023356515.1 Trichodesmium sp. MAG_R04
GCGGTTTAGTTCCTCATATTCTGGAGGATATTCGGGATGGTCGTCAGTGGGGTTAGGATAAACTTCATGCAGACAAGTTACTGTTAACAAACAAGGAATATTGGGATATTCCTGTTGCAACTTTTCTGCTATCTGTCGTAAAGTATCCGTAGCAAAATCATTAATTTTTACAGTCAAAATTAAGATTCTGGCGCGGTTGCTTTCCTGCTGTAACTCTGACAAAAGTTCGTCAATAATAACTGAAGTTTGCTGCTTTACATCTCCTAACCCTACAGTATCAGTAAAAATCAACAAGGGCAAATCATCAGAAGGATAAGCATAACGTTCCATGTGTTGAGTGTGGGGGCGAAAACCTTGACCGACTATTTCTGCTGAAACTCCGGTTAAACCACCTACTATAGAACTTTTACCTGTTTGCGGTTTACCAATTAATATTGCTTCAGTGGTAGGAAGTTCAGCGCGTACTTTGACTAATATCTCAGCAACTTTAGCTTCATCCACGGTAAACCATTGCATTATTATGGGTACTGCCTGATCTACGGGGAAAAGTTTGATTAAACGTTTGCTGGTATCATGCCAAATTCTACTGAGATGATTTTGCCAAGAGTCTGTTTTTGATTCTGTTTTGACATCTTCAGTTGATTGATCTGACTGTTCAGAATTAACTGCTAGGGAGTCAGTATCATGTTTTTCAGTCATTTACAATTATCAGTTATTATTCAAGCTTCTAGTCAGGCTTTAGCCCTAACTTGAGATCGATAAGGCTGAAGCCCTACTACAAAAATAGGTTTCTGGGTTAACCTGCGTAAGTCCTTTTATGATCAAGAAATCTATTCAGTTATCTAGTTGTTAAAGATTGCTTTTAACTTTTGACTTCCCCATCATCATAGTACTATTATGCACCACGTAACTTATCCAAAACACTCCGGTCTTGCAAAGTTGAAGTATCCCCAGCAATTTCCTGACCTGCTGCTAGAGAACGCAATAATCGTCGCATAATCTTACCAGAACGAGTCTTTGGTAAATCATCAGTAAACCGAATCTCTCCCGGACGAGCGATCGCTCCTATTTCCTTGACAACGTGTTGCTTCAACTCTTTCTCCAAATTTTCATCAGATTTCCGTTCCCCTTCCAAAGTCACAAAAGCTACAATATCTTCGCCCTTAACCTCATCAGGTTTACCAACAACGGCAGCTTCCGCCACAGCAGGGTGAGACACCAAAGCCGACTCAACTTCCATAGTACCCAGACGATGACCTGCTACATTAATCACATCATCAACACGACCCATTACCCAAAAATAACCATCCTCGTCTTTATGAGCACCATCACCAGCAAAATAAATATATTCCCCATTTTTCGGGCGTAAGTATTCCCAATAAGTGCGACGAAAACGATCTTCATCACCATAGACAGTCCGCATCATTCCTGGCCATGGATATTTAACAACTAAATAACCACCATTATTACCATCAACAGGTTCTCCTTCCTGATCAACAATATCAGCAATAATACCAGGGAAAGGAAAAGTCGCCGAACCAGGTTTAGTAGGAGTAGCACCGGGCAGGGGAGTAATCATAAATCCGCCAGTTTCAGTTTGCCACCAAGTATCAACAATTGGACACTTACTATTACCGATAACACGATGATACCACATCCAAGCTTCTGGGTTAATTGGTTCTCCTACTGTTCCTAACAAACGTAGAGAAGTTAGATTTCTAGCATTAGGGTGTTGTTCACCCATTTTCATTAATGCTCTAATAGCAGTGGGGGCAGTATAGAAGATGGTTACACCATACTTTTCCACTACATCCCAGAGACAACCAGGATTAGATGCCCGTGGCGCTCCTTCATACATAAGGCTAGTGGCCCCATTGGAAAGAGGACCATAGACAATATAACTATGACCTGTAATCCATCCTACATCAGCAGTACACCAATATACATCTGTGTCTTGCAGGTCAAATGCCCATTTATTGGTAACATGGGTATAAAGATTATAACCCCCTGTAGTGTGTACAACTCCTTTGGGTTTACCTGTTGTGCCACTTGTGTAGAGGATAAATAGCATATCTTCACTATCCATTGGTTCTGCTGGACATTCCCCAGAAACGTTTTGTTGAAGGTCATGCCACCAATGGTCGCGCCCGGGTTCCATGTGGATTTGTTGGGCAGTACGTTTAACTACTAGGACATTTTCTACGCTCGGGGCGCCTGCTATTAATGCTTTATCTACTTGTTCTTTGAGAGGAACAATGGCATCTTTGCGCCAACCTCCATCGGCAGTGACAACTAATTTAGCTTCAGCATCGACAAGGCGGCTTTTGAGGGCATCAGCACTGAATCCACCAAACACAACTGTGTGGGGCGCGCCAATTCTCGCACAGGCTAACATAGCGATCGCTGCTTCCGGAATCATGGGCATATAGATACCCACGCGGTCGCCTTTTTTTACTCCCAATTGCTTGAATACATTTGCCATCTGACATACTTCCCGATGCAGTTGAGCATAAGTCAAAGTTCGAGAGTCTCCTGGCTCCCCTTCCCATATTAAGGCTGCTTTGTTGCGTCTCCAGGTGGTAAGGTGACGGTCTAGACAGTTATAAGAAATATTAATTTTGCCATTAATAAACCATTTTGCAAAGGGTGGTTGCCAATCAAGAACTTTGTCCCATTTTTGGAACCAATCTAATTCTGTTTCAGCTAGTTCTGTCCAAAATCCTTCTGGGTCATTTTTAGCTTTTTCGTAGAGTTGCTTGTATTCCTCTATACTTTTAATATGGGCTATTTGGGAAAATTTTTCCGGTGGTTGGAAAAGGCGTTTTTCTTGTAGAATTGATTCAATAGTTGATTCTGACATTTGTTTTCTGTATTTACAGTTAATAATTATTGTGAACTTAAAATGAACATGAAAATCTTTATTTTTTTTAAGCTGCTTTAAGATTTATAGGGGTAATCTGAATCATTGTTGCTATTTTAATGATCAACTACCACTTAAGAGACAATTAGTCAATATATATTTGCATAAAATATCTAATAGATAGGTATAGATAAAAATGTATTACTACTATAAATATATATTATGATATAAGTATTTTTAAGGACAACATTTTGATTGTTTAAAATTTCTTAATACTTAACATTAATAAGTAACTTTACACACTCATTCATATGTTAAGTTTTAGTAGGTTCCCGACACCTGACATTTTAAATCAACAGCATAATTCTATTTTTGTGCAACATCAATTAATAATCAAAAGCTACAATAATTAAGTTATAATATGAAATGTTTTTAAAGATTCTTAAATGGGTTCTATGTAGGAGGATGATTGCAGGCAAGAGAAATTGAGCCTAAGCTAAAACAACTTAGCCGTCTTGCCTGGTCAACCCAACCTGCTTTAGCTCAGAGGTTAGATGAAGTCAGGCGCTGGATTAAGGATATAAGACCGGGCTTACTAACTCAAAAAAAAGTTTTAGTTGGGTTTTTGTTAGAATTAATTAAAGATGGAGAACTGTGGTTAAAATTACAATCTTTAACGAATGAAGAAAGACAAATATTTTTGCAGCACCTTCCATCTCCAGTTATATATTGGTATGAAAATCTTTTTCCGACATGGTTTAATGAAAACGATCATAAATTTTATATATGGAAACAAAAGTTAAGGTCGGGGGAGTTTAATCAAGAAGATGCCGAATTAATAGAATCTGTTGCTCGTGAGATCAAAAGTCGTGATGGTTGTGTTGTACATCGTTATATTGCAGATTTGTCTATGGCAACAGATGTAATTGTTAGTAGTAACACAGGTAAGGCTCTCTGTGTTCAACTCACTACTATGTCCGGTGAACTTTGTAATTATAAATATCAAGAATGGAAAGATACATTACAACAATGGAAAATTAGACGGGGTCTTTTTGTTAGTTATAATCCCGGTCAAGATAGATCTGTTATTCAGTTAGTAAATCTAATTCTGCATAACAGCAAACATTTAAAGGAGGCAAAATACATTAGATTTTATTTTTAGATAGGGATTTGATCAATTCCTATTGAGTCTTGGTTCGTAAATAAAATAGTTTTGTTACATAAGGATATAGACAAAATTAATTAGACATTTTGTAAGGCTAAATCCCTCATACTGTATACCTCACATAGAATTAGTCAAGGGTTTAAATTGTGTTTAAGTACTTAAATACTCCAGAAACCATAAGACAAGCCTTTTTTATAACATTGATTAATTAAAAAGTATTGTACAGTATTGTGCAGTATTGTACAGCAAAGTGATTTAAAATATTTTTGTAACAAAGCCAAATAAAACTATACATTTTAACAATAGGCAGGATATATGGTTACAACTGGCACAACTCTATCAAATAAAGAACGTTTAGAAAAAGTTTGGCAAGCTTTCCAAGCTGCCCAAAAGTTACAAGAAGACCGACTAGCTTGGGGCATTAATCATGTCAATTTATATGTCGAAAATGTTGATGGAGATTGGCTGGAAAACTGGGGTGAAGAGGAAGAAGGGGAATTAGCTGAAAAGTTAGTTAGGAA
>JAKQYG010000176.1 GCA_023356515.1 Trichodesmium sp. MAG_R04
TGAAAAAGTCCTTTTAGGAAGCAGAGGAGTAGATAGGGACGTTGTATGCAAAAGCCCTGCATAAGAGTATGGAATGTATAGAGGAGTTAGTCGGGTAGATTTGTACCTTGATTTTTCTGCCATGGGAGCATCCAAAATACTAACTTCATGATCTAAAATACAAGCACTTATATTAATATTTAGGCTGGATAGCTGGACAGAGGGCTATCAACAGTATTAAAATGATTGTATCAGGACTTACGGAGTGCCGCCATATATAGTATATTATTGATAATAAATTCAGATATTTGCACTACAAGTAGTGCCTTTACGTAAGTCCTGTATCTAATTTTAGACACTATTCGACAATTAGACATTTCTTGTGATAGAATAAAATTCTATGATTGTGTCTAAATTATTAACTATAGAGTTGGCTGGCCAAGATACTTTAATGCTGCTGTTAACGCTTGAAGACTATGGGAATAAGTAGGTGAAGTTCTCACCGATTTTAAGTCTGGGTCGTAGATAAGTTGCAGACTATATTAAGTGTTCTTCAGTGAAACAGGAAGCTACCTCTAAAGCTCGTACAATCACTCATGGGTAACTTTAGTAAAACAGTTAAGATTTAATGTTGTGTAGTTAATTTGGTTTAACTACTTAAAGCAACAAGTCTAGTATAACGACTCCCACATCCTAGCTTTACCGAAAAATTAGGTTTAAAGCCTCGCCCTTTCAGGGTAACCTTTTAGTTGATTTTTTTTCACAGGTCATATTATCATGCTTTTTAGTTCACAGGAAATATATTAGTCGCGGGTGGGCATACCGAGACAAAAAACGGACGGGTCGGCAAGTGTAAGACTACTGCCAAAGTAGCAGCAGCCCGTGAAACGTCAACCCGCCGAGGAGCTACGGCTCGGAAGGAAACCCCGTGCCTTTAGGCCGGGGGTGGATGTCAACACTCACTTACTTAATGTAAACAGTTGAAATGTCGTTTTATATCTACGCTTTTCTATATCTACCCAAATCATCCTTAGAATTGCCGAAAGGTATGGAAAGGGAAGTAGAACTAATTTCATATCAAAATATTGCTGCTGTAGCTGAAGCCAATGTGTCTATTGAAGCAATACAAGAAACAGACGAAAAATTAATACAAGCAGTATTAATCCATGATTCTGTAGTTAGAAAAATATTTCAGCAGGTGTCTATACTACCACTAAGATTTGGTAACTCTTTTGCTGTGGTAGAGGATATTATTAATCATTTACAAAATAATCAGCAACAATATCTGAGAATTTTCACTCAAATAGAACAAAAGGCAGAATATACCGTCACTTTCACTCCAGCTTCCTATCCTTCTGCTCCCGAAATTAGTAATGTTCGTGGCAAAGCTTATTTATTAGCAAAAAAACAACACTTTCAACAACAACAAGCTTTTCAGGCCAAGCAACGTCAACAGTGGGAAAATATACGTCAGTTAATTCTCAAGGATTATCCCAAAGCGGTGTTTAAAGACAGCAAAGAAAGAGGAATTAGGCAAGTACATTTGTTGGCTAATCGTGACTCAGAAGTTATAACTACCCAACAGCTGCAAACTTGGCAAACCGAGTGTTCTTATTGGCAAATTACTTTGAGTGAACAACTTCCTCCTTATCATTTTGTCTAACTCTTTAATTGACAAATTACTATATTGCAGTAGATTTTAATTAAGGTGACCACAATACAAATTTTAACCCCTACCTAGGAATTGCTGATTAAATATTAAAGCATTGATACATAAAGGTGTTAGCTTTTTTTGTTGAAAAAAAATACCTGGTTTTGGGTCCCTCAAGCTGAAAAAGTTAGTATTTTGGACGCTTTCATGTCAGAAAAATCAAGGAAAAAATATATCCGACTACCTGCTTTATACATTCCCTGTTCTTATGTAGGAACGTTCCATGGAATTTCCCTATCTACTCCTCTGCTGCTTAAAAATTTTTTTTCATCAGACCTTACTTAAACATTGCTTCAATCTACATTTGAGGCCGATAAATTTTCAGGACGTTGCCCAAATTGTCAAGATTTGTCAAAAAATACTAAGGTTCTTTTTGCACTGTGATAAATTAAAAGTTAGTCAGATAGAAAACTAAAATTTTAATATTTTAGTTATGTGCACGTTTGTTTTAGAGGTATTAAGTGATGAAAAATCTTAGTGATACTCCAATAGATAGTGAACATTATCGCCAAGAGTTAGTTCGTGATTATCAACGTCGTTTTGATGAGTGGCACACTGAATTTCTGAGATATCAGGAGGAGTTTATCAAATCAGTTGATAATGAACATTATCGCCAAAAGTTAGTTCGCGATGGTCAGCGTCGTTTTGATGAGTGGCATACTGAATTTTTGACGTATCAGAAAAAATTTCTTCAATCAGTCGATAATGAAAGGTATCGCCAAAAGTTGGTTCGTGATGGTCAACGTCGTTTTGATGAGTGGCATACTGAGTTTCTGAAACATCAGAAAGAATTTATCCAATCAGTTGGTAATGAACATTATCGTCAAATGTTAGTTCGCGATGGTCAACGTCGTTTTGATGAGTGGCATGGTGAATTTCTGAGATATCAGAAAAAATTTCTCCAGGAGCAACGACAACATTGATATTCTGACTTCGTTCCTATGGCAAGCTTACCATATCGGTTGATATAGAATATTTAAATGCTATTTGGAATGATGTCAAATCATAAGCTAGCTGAATGCGTTTTCATTGCGAACAGTGAATTAAAGCTGTGAGTGAGACTTGAATACAGGGTTCAATTTAGATATGATGGTTGGTTTAGCTGTGACTAGGATTTTTAAGAATGGTTCCTAATTGACTTGTGACATGATTAAGATAAGAGTCTACTTGGAGGTAAAAATCTCACCTCCGGTTAGAAAGGTCTAGTAAGGTTACTTACTTGGCTTAGTTTAGCTTTAATCAATCATACAAAACCTCCTGATCCTGATCCATGAAAAAATGATACCCGTCCAACAAAACCGATTTGGGAAGGGCGGAGCAAGGGTTTGAAAACCTTTTCTGGAGATGTCTATTGTCGTTTATAGCTGACTAATACATTTTTTCTAATGAGATAGGTCCTTATTAAGTTGATATTTTCTACTCCAATAGAACTCTCCAAAAATACCAATTTTGAACCGGAAAATAAGGCTTTGAGAACCTTTTCTGGAGATGTCTAATTTAACCAGGTGGAGTAGAAATTTATTTTTCTATAAGCAAGAAAAGTTAATCTGAGATTCTGGCAATTTTGGGTGTTAATCTTTTAGTGAAATACTCCATAAGCTGAGATGTAGAAGTTCAAATTACCAGATTTGCTATAATGCAATTTGTTAAGCTAATATTGTTTAATGGCTCTTTGCATAGCTCGTTGATCATCTCTGCGCTTAATAGTTTCACGCTTATCATAAAGTTTTTTACCTTGTGCCAAAGCAATATCAACTTTTACCCAACCACGCTTAAAATACATCCTTAATGGTACTAAAGTTAATCCCTGTTGTTCTACTTTTCCAATTAATTTCCGAATCTCTTGTTTGTGTAATAACAACCTTCTACTACGCCGGGGTTCGTGATTAAAAAAATCTCCTGCTTTTTGGTATGGTGAAATATGAACATTCAGTAGCCATGCTTCACTATTACGAAGAAAAGCATAACCATCCCGTAGGTTTACTTTACCTTCCCGGATTGATTTTACTTCCGTTCCTTGCAATGACACGCCAGCTTCATAGGTCTCTATAATATGATAGTTAAACCTCGCCTGGCGATTATCACTAATTATTTTTTTTCCTTCATCGCTTTTTTTACTCATAATATACTCAATAATATATTTTTATTTTTATCCTTAATTTTGTTTATGCTAGTATTATTGCACTATGAATTCATTGGCTATGACAATAGATTAATGAGTGAGTCTTTACTGTAAAAACTACCCTGGTAAATTTAAGAGCGATCGCTCTAAAATTATCATCTTAGAACTCACCACTGCAGTATGAGCTACCATTCTGCCTTGAGAGTTAATTAGTGTTAATTTTTTAAAGTCTAAATCTTGCGCTTCTTCAAACATTTCATTAACTAATTCGTCTTGTTCTTCTTGAGTGATACTATACCAAGTATTGTTCAGTTCAGCAATTAATAAATTCCTGGAAAAATTAAATTTTAAAGACTTAACAATTCCACCATGATATTGATTAGCTAAGTTATCAATCTGATTTTGAATTGATACTAGAAAAATTTGCTCTGGTGTTAACCTTGAAGTTGGGGGTATGATTTGCTCTGTAGATTTAGGAGTCTGTTGTAATGCTGTATAAGAAATTTCTGAATCTTTTGAATCTATGGAAGGAGGTAGAGACTCTTCTAGGACAATTGGTTCTGTTAATTCAGACTCTACAGTGACACGAAGATCTTGACTAGGAGGAAAAGAAACAAAAATAACTACCAAGAGCAGTGCCACAATACCAGCGATCGCCCCGGTCAACAATTTATCAGAAAGCTTCTTATTTAAGAACTTTGGTAATAAGGAACGAACTAATCTCAAAACTTGTTGCCAAAGTTCAGATTTGGCTGCAACTAATTCATTATCAGAAATAGGTTGTTCTGGAGCTTGGGTTTCGGATGTGAGATCAGAAGTTTCTTTTATTTCCTGGGAAATTGCTTCTGGTTCTATTTCAGTTTTTTCTGAATTTGGTTGGTTGGGTTGTTCTTCTAACATTTTTTCTATACCTTTTCACTATACTAAATTATTTTTATATTGGTAATGAATCAACAAGTATTTCTCTACTATTTTTCATGTCAAATACTGCATATTTTTATCAATCAATAATTTTACTATTCAACCTTCACTTGGAGGCATTTCTTTGTTAGTAAATCCCTGAATAATAGTTTGTATAGCTAAAGCAATTAAACCTAAAGTTACCATAGCACATATGCAGGTAGCAAGAGCAATAACTCCTACTACTAAAGTACGAACAGTAACAGAAATATTTACCACAAAAAAATTATCTGAAAGAATGGGTTTACTAGCAAATGTTTTAGCAACTGATTTCATCAATAAATAAGTAAGTGTTCCTAATCCACCGGAAATTATAGCACTTGCTAAACATTGTAAAGGATTTACTTTAGGAGTATATTTTTTGTTAGATTTAGGAGTAGAATTTGTCATTTCAATTATTAATTACTAGTTATCAGTATAAGATTATCTGACTCATAATTTCTGGATCCTAACTTCTTAAAAACCAAAGCTCAAATCTACAATTATGAGTTGACCATCAAAAGTATAGAAAACTACTTTGTGAATATTCTCAACATTTACTGTTAGTTCAGTATTAGAAGGAATAATTGAATCAGAGTCCAACAAGTTTGAAGTTAGCATTTCGTCTTTAGCTAAGAGTTCTTCATTTTGATTATAGGCTGACAAAGTAGTTCGGCAGGAACTCCTTATTAAGGCACTAACAAAGTTGACTGGGGATGTGAAGTTCATTTCTATTATACCACTTTGTGGGGATCCCATTAAGACTTTTATGCCTTGAGGAACTGCAAAAGCTGGGTTGGATGGTTCGATAATGATCGCATTAGAGAAAGTTACGCCCCAATGTTGAAATTGATGCTCTAATACTTCAAAGGATTTTAAATTTTCTAGAACAATGCGAATACAACTAGGCATATTTGAATAAATTTTTAATAATTCAGATTCAGTCTGGTCATACTCAGGAGTACTCAGTAAATTTATATTTGTTTTTGAGCATCAAGTTATTGTTTAGAAGATTAATTTTGTGGGTTATATCAATCTTAAAACTCTGTAACATTGGATATCCTTGATATTAAATTACTAATTGAGAGGTTTAACCTCTTGGGTTCATGTTATGGCTTAAGTATATTAAACCAACTTTAATTCAAGATCAGACTTATACAGGTACGCTATATGTAGCATACTTATTGCCAGAAACATTGAAAATGAAATTTATCTAACTCTATATGGATATCTCCAAAAAAGGTTCTCAAACTCTTGAACCGCCATTCCAAAATCCATATTGTTGGAAAGGTCTAATAACTGAAGCTTTTTTTAATTAATAGTCAAGTGCTCATGAAGTGGAACAGAGTTTTCTCGGACTTGAAAGAGCATCAAAATTATTATGCATTATATAAAGCAGCTATTAAGGTTTGCTTGTGAGCAATTTCATTCATAACTTTCAGTCCTCCTTGGAGACTAATTCCTCTTTTGGTGTAATAATAATGAGTTAACAACTGAATGCTAACCTTTATTTTAACAATTTTTATGATTCTTGTTTCATTTCTTTACTTTCAGATGCTCCATATGAATTATAGAAATAGTGGCCAAGTTTGAATGTTATCAATAGCAAAGTCAAAAAGACCTAAGTTAAGGCCAAAAGTTGACAAGCTTAGCTGGGTTTCCTACTGTGGCCTTTATAGTCAGGAAATTATCTTGAGACTTGAAAATAAATTGTATAATATGAAGCGGAAAATTAAGTTATTAAAATGCCTTTAGTTGTAGTGATATTAAGCAGAGAATAGGAATAGTAGCTTCAAGCTAACGGAGTTTTATAATTAACTTTTTCCTTCCTTAGCCTCTGACTTTAGCTGTCGATATTGATAATTGATAACTGATATAGGAGAAATATGATGGCATCAGAACAAGATGAACGAATTAAGCAATTGTTTATAATGGAAGCAGAAGAACATTTAGTAACTTTAGAAAATGGGTTGGTAGATTTGAAGTCTACAATGTCAGATTCTGAAACTCTTAATGATATGTTTAGAGCAGCTCACTCTGTAAAAGGTGGAGCTGCTATGTTAGGAATGCAAAGTGTAGGAATGCAAAGTGTAAAAAAGATAGCTCATCGTTTAGAAGATTGTTTCAAAATCATTAAAGAAAATTATATTGATATTGACCAAACCATAGAATCTCAATTTTTAAGAGGATATGATATTCTCAAAGATTTAATAGAACGACTACGAGGTCCTTATGGTTTGAGAGAAGAAGAGGGAGAAAAAATAGTACAAAATGCTTTGCCTATTTTTAGTGAGTTGGAAGCTAATTTAAATGCTTTAGTTGATAATATAAATATTGCTAAATCTACTACTGTTACTACTAAATATGGAAAGTTAAACACTACTTTTTCTCAACAGGTAAAAGATAAATTAAAAGAAATGCTGGAGTTGTTTAAAAAGGGTGATTCTCCAGATTCAAGAAAACAATTAATAGAGGGTTGTGATGGTTTGTTGAAGTTGGATAAAAATACGGAAGTTTGGCAGACTTTAGTTACTTATTCTCAACAAGCTTTGGCTAATTCTAAGTTATCTTATCAAGTTTTAGCACCTGTGATTATTAAGGAACTTTGTCAAGCAGGTGACTTGATCGAAGCAGGAAAGGTGGGAGAAGTAGTGCTAAGTAAGGATTTAAAAGAAATTGCAAGTTCTCCTCAAGCAAAAACTTATGAACAGAAAAAGGTGGCTTTACCAAAAGACCCGAAAGAAGTGGTGAGACTAATTATTAAGAGTTTTGATTCTCGGCAAAAGGAAGCGATCGCTAAATTATTAGTTAAGCATGTCAAGTCGTCTAGAAACAGTTAACAAAAAAAAATAGTTAAGGATAATAATTTTAGGTGTTTTCTACCAAAACTACTTTGAATATCAATTATAATATAACATAATATATAGAATTTATCTGTTTAATAAGGTATATTTACGATTTCTCTGTAATTTTTAATATCTGTACTTCGTATACTTGGATTTTGCTGTAAGACTTGACAAAAAAGATAATTTGTGATGTTAAATATTTCGGAATAGTAAATGTGTTGAAAAATATGTTTTTTTCTGCTAGATGTGATTCTGCGATCGCTTTCCCCCTCATCCCCAACTTTAACCCTACTCACCTGCTGTGGCATATCCCGCAAAAAAGTCGAAACCAAAACCCCCTTCCCATCTCCATCAACTTTTTTTGTCACCCCCACATGAATACCCATCAACTGCCCCGCCTCATTC
>JAKQYG010000177.1 GCA_023356515.1 Trichodesmium sp. MAG_R04
ACCATTTCTCCATGAAGTTGCTCTTAATAAAAGATAACAACTATCAGTAAAATTCAGTAACATCCAAGTCTGGGTCAGAATGTTAAGAATTATTAAGCGCATTGTTACAGAGAAATGGTATTATAGCAACGTGCGCCGGTATGTTTACATCTTACAAATCGCTGCTAATGTAATATATGTGAAAGTATTGGTAATAGTAGCATAATTTTGTACTACATTTAAATACGATAGTAATATGCAAAAATGTGAGTGCTCATTGCTATACGTATTTTACAGCAGTTTGTCGGTCGAACACAGTAGGGACGTTGCATGCAACGTCCCTACAAGGTTTTGGTTATGGCGATAATGTTGACAGGTAGTGTATTAAATATCCAATACAAACATTTTTCTATACTTCCCCTGTCAAAGCATCAGCAAATGGGTCTGGCAAAGCCTGTTGTATTGCCATTTCTTCATGATCTTCAGCAGATAAATTATCACTATTCATATTTTTTTTTAAAATATTTTTACTATTTTTCCGCCGACCATAATCCTGTAATCTCAGCAATTCATCTTGATAAACAGAAATAATTCTTGCCAAAGACTCAGCAACTTCATCCCAATTTTTATCATCTACAATTTTTTCCGCAATACCTTGGAATAAATCCCCAGTTTGGTTTTTTCGAACATACTCCTTCAGTAACTTCCCAGATTTTTGTAAAGTTGCCTGATATGCCTCTCCATCAGACCACCAAAGTCCAGGCTGATTCAACAACCAAGTTAAAATATATTCTTGAGCGTGCTGCTCTTTTACCCAATTAGCAAGATACTTTAATTCATCCATATATTGCCTCTTTACTCTGGTAAGTTAACAATTACTTTAGTTCAGTTTATATAATTTCTTTTCAAGTGCCAAAATAATCTTCTAAACATAAAGGCCACAGTACGAGACTGAACTAAGTTTGTAAACTTCTGATTTTTACTGGGGTCTTTCTGTTACCATCAGGACTTACAAAGGTGTACATAATTTTACACCATTTTTAGGAGTTAACGGCCTTAAATAGCAACGTGCGCTGGTATATTTACACAATACAAATTGCTACTAATGTAATATATTTGAAAGTATTGCTAATAGTAGCATTTATTTGTACTACATCTAATACGATAGTAATATGTAAAAATATGAGTGCTCATTGCTATAAGTCAATACGGTTCAGATAAGATGAAAACTCCTATGATATAGAACCATTAGATATGCTTTTCAGACTACAGAACTGCAAAAAAATCCTTAACTAAACTGTATTGCGTTATAGGTGATTAATTATTCAGTCAAATATTATTAACATTTTATTATTTTTTTTTGTATTATTATTAATAACTTTTGAAAATACTTTTTCAGTAGACCTTAAGCATTGCTTGAACTAAAGCCCAACTACAAAATAAACCTTTATAATTTAACACCTTTTGTCTTCTAAATGCTATAATTGTCTCAGTTTTCCAAATGCCACCTTAAAATATTTATCCATCTTAATTCAGTATATCAATATCTAAATTATTGTATGCCATCCCTCCTAAAAATTATCTTCTAAAGTTTCAATTGATAAATTCATTTGTTCTTGACTTTTAGCAAGAAAAGCTTCACATTTTTGCAAATCTGCCACAGCAAGAGAAAACTTTTCAAATACTTCCTCTAATTTTAATTCCCCTGATTCAATTTCAGCAATAATCTCTTGAATATTAATTACAGTTTCCTCATAATCAAATTCCATTTTTTCACTCCAGACTCTCAGATTCAAAAATATCCATAACTTTAACTTTTACCTTACCACTGTTTAACTGAATTATCAATTCTTGGTCTTCTCTCAAATCTGCTGTCGAATTTACTAATTTACCATCAGTTTTTTGCACAACTGCATAACCCCTTGATAAAACAGATTTCAGATCAAGCGCTGCTAACTTTTGCTTTAACATCTGACACTGAAAAATTGCTTTTTCTAAAGTTTTAGAAGTCTGAGGAATATTTTTTAGACTATTTTTCAGAGACTTTAAATTTGCCTTTTCTTCATTAAACCTAGTTCTCAAAGCATCAATAACTCTTTCAACTCTTTGACAATGCTCATCATAAAGTTTATTTTGATCTGGCACAACTTTTTCTGCGGCTGCGGTAGGAGTATGAGCAGAATAATCTGCCACTAAATCTGCTAAAGTTTCATCTCTTTGATGACCAATACCTGTAATAATTGAAATTTTACAATCAGCAATTACTCTGACAACTCTTTCATCATTAAAACAGGATAAATCTTCTACTGCTCCACCACCTCTAGCTAAAATTATTACTTCGGCACGCCCATCTAATTCTACTTTTTTTATTGCTTCAACTATAGCAAGAGGAGCAAATTCTCCCTGTACTAATGTTGGGGATAATAATATTTTTACCAGAGGATAACGTTGTTGAACTGTGCGCTGAATATCTCCCCAAGCTGCTGCATTATCGGAAGTTACAACAGCAATTGTTTTGGGAAATTTAGGAAGATGCCGCTTATTTTTTGGGTCAAATAAACCTTCTACTTCTAGGCGGGAACGCAATTGTAAATAGCGGAGATTTTGTATTCCTTCTCCCACAAGAGAGACATTATTAACTATTAATTTATAGTCCCCTCTCGGAGTGTAGAGACTAATTCTACCTGTAATAATTATTTGTTCCCCTTTTTCAGGTTGATGATGAATATTTTTGAGAGTATTTCTCCAAATAGCGCAGGGAAGAGAGGCAGAGTTATCTGGTTCGGAAAGTGTGAAATATAAGTTGCCAGAATTGAGCTTTGCACTAGAGACTTCCCCAATAACAGATATTTGTTGAAGTTGATAGTCTTGTTCTAAAATATCTTTGATATAATAGGTAATTCCTACCACTGATATAGGAGATTTTTCTATTAATTGTTTTGTAATATTTGCAGTCATTGATGATAGTTTAGTTTGATTGATTGTTGTGGTTAAAGTTTACAATACATGAAAGCTAAAAGTAAAAAGATTAAGTAGGATGTGTGACAGTGATCTTGGTTGTATCTTTGAGAATTTACAGCAAATTTCTAGTAATTGATAGCATATAGCAATCCTACGCCTGTTCGTGGCAAAAATCCTACTGCTTTTTAGGGAACAGGGAATAGCGGATAGGTAAGAGCTCACGGGGTGACAAGTAAGCTTAATGGTAGATATAGTAATTATTTGAGACAATAAGTTAAATAATAATTCAATTTAAACAGAATGGGATTTTGAATTTGGGAGGTAGCGATCGCCAATTTACTCTTATCCACCCAGGGCAAACCCATCTCAATCATGGCAGTTTCTACCGTTCAGGCTTCAGAAGTAATGAATATAGATGCTCAGAAGCCTAAATCCTTACCCTGTCAAAACTTTAAAATAAGATGCGTTTGCCCTGCACTACACCCTAATATTTCTCAATAAGCATTTTCTTTTTGTTGAAATATTCTTCAGCCCCCGAACGCAAATCTCCTTCTATATATAGCTTTCAACTAGCTTGTCACCCCGTGAGAGGTAAGAGTTTCAAAAGTTTTATTTACTTTTTGATTTGTCCCAACCTATTTAGGATTGCTATAGTAATAACATGAAGATGTAATCCACCCTCTTCGTTAAAAATATCCTGGTAGTATATTGTTGGTGCGGAATGTGGGATTTTACATAATGATTTAGGATTACTAAAAGGACAGGCTTTAAACTTAGTTTTCTATCACCAAAATTTTATTTTAAGTTTCTATAATTTCTCCTTGGCAAGCATTCAACCGGACATGATATTATTGTAATATAAAAGCTACTTGTGGAAGATTTCCAGAGATTCTAAACTATAAGAGCTTATTAAAATGATTTATTCTTTTTACTACTCAAAAAAATTATGGAGCCACCCTTACAACAACAGCAAATTCCTAATCCTGGAAGATTTAATCGTATCAATCCTCTCTTCAACCCTGAAGTCCGGCTGTTCAGACCTGAAAATCCTCCACCTACTGTTTCAGTACTGTGGGATGAATTGGCCCAAGAAGCAGTCATAAATACGGCCTCCGGTCCAACCATTGCTTCCCGTGCTTATGCTATGGTACACACAGCCATCTATGATGCCTGGAGTGCCTATGATCCACTAGCTAAGGGAACTCAGTTGGGAGATGACTTACAACGCCCCCTGTCCGAAAATACCAACTTTAATAAAACTCGGGCCACGAGTTTTGCTGCTTACCGGGTATTGTCAGAATTATTTCCCGCTCAAGTAGACATTTTCAATGAATTAATGGCCCAATTTGGCCTAGACCCCAACAATACTACTACTGATATTACTACTCCTGCTGGTATTGGTAATGTCTCTGCCGAAGCACTATTAAGATTCCGGCGCAACGACGGTTCAAATCAACTAGGGAATGACCCTAATGGCAATGGTACCCCCTATTCTGATATTAGTGGCTATGAACCGATTAATCCTCCAGGAGATCCTACCAATATAGAGCGTTGGACTCCAGAACGAGTTCCCATTGATGCTGAGCCCGGTCAAGAAGATCGAATACAAACATTCCTCACACCTCAATGGGGAAACCTCATTCCCTTTAGCTCTATATTAGTTGATCAAGTACGACCCCAACCACCAAAACCCTTCTTGCTTATAGATGGTGAGGTTGATTTAAATGCAGGCACAATTACTTTACCCGACGAGTCTGCAGTCGAAATCAGCAAAGATATTGTTGGAACTATTATCAATGCTGAATTTATCGCACAAACAGAAAATATTGTTAACACTGGCGCAAACCTAACCGATGAGCAAAAATTAATTGCTGAATTTTGGGAAGACGGGAATGGTACATCTTACCCTCCAGGAACCTGGATGACTTTCGGGCAATTTGTTTCAACAAGAGATAACAATACTTTAGATGAGGATGTCAAACTCTTCTTTAGTTTGGGTAACGCAGTATTTGATGCTGGAATTGCTACTTGGGAATCTAAAATTTTCTACGACTATGCTCGTCCCGTACGAACAGTACGCGAACTGGGTAAACAAGGTTTAATTGGGGAGTTTAATTCAGAGCTTGGTGGTTTTGCCATTAATGCTTGGGGGGGACCTGCAGAAGGAACTCAAACTATTCTGGCAACTGATTTCATTACTTATCAAGCTCCTAGTGGCGATCCTTCACCTCCTTTTGCTGAGTATGTATCAGGTCATAGTACTTTCAGTGCTGCCGGTGCTGAAATTCTCAAACGGTTTACTGGTAGTGATAATTTTGGTACTTCTATAACTTTTGAGGTGGGCGAGTCTATCTTTGAACCGGATGTTACACCCCAAGTGCCTGTAACTCTTGAGTGGGAAACTTTTAGCGAAGCTTCTGATGAGGCTGGTCTTTCTCGTATTTACGGTGGTATCCACTTTGAAGATGGGGATCTGAATGGTAGGAGACTAGGGCGAGAAGTGGCAAAAAATGTTTGGGAAGAAACTCAAGTAGTAATTACTCCCAATACTATTATTGGCACTAACAACAATGACAATTTAATTGGTTCTGTGGCCAATGACCTAATATATGGCAACCGGGGTGAAGATACTCTTTTGGGCAACAATGGTAATGACCTACTCTATGGAGGTAAGGGTAACGATATAATTGATGGTGGTGCAGGAGCAGACCTCATAGATGGTAATTTTGGTGACGATATTCTCATTGGTGGAGTTGGTGGCGATCGCTTTAATTTCAGCTCTAATGATGGGAACAATATCATTACTGATTTTGAAGATGGAATAGACGTAATTGGTTTGGGTAACGGTTTGAATTTCCAACAGTTGACTATTTCTCAAATAGGTAATGACACTCGAATTAGTGCCAACCAACTTTCGATTATATTGCAGGGTATAGAGGAAAGTAGCATCAATATTAACGATTTTATGAATTTCAGGATATAAGTTCCTGAACCTTTTCCTGGCAAAATAAGAAGTTAAAAAGCAGCAGAAGGTTTTCTTAATTAACCTAACTTTGTAGGGACGTGGTATGCAACGTCCCTATATTATGGCTAACTAATTTTACTTGATATTAGGAAAGTAGAAAGCAAAAAGCTTTCTTCAAATTGCAGCTTAATTTTATACACAAAGGATACTACTTAATATTTCAATTAAGCAGAAAAACCAGGTTTTTTAAATAAAATTGATATTTTTATCACTTCAATCAAAAACCAGTATTCTTAAATACTTATACAACACTAATTGAAACTTCATCTAATTGTTTCAATAACTTTTTAATCAACCCAATAGTCACCGCCGGAACTTCCAATTGAGGTGTTAAACCTACACCATCTAATATTTGAAAAATCCGTACAGCTTGACGATTCAAATCTGCTAAACGTTGACCTATTTCTGGACCTGTAAATTCTGATTTTTCACCCCAAATAATTGCTGTGGGAATTGTTAATTGATTCATATATAAAGATAAATCAAAACACAAATCTCCCCGCACAAAAGATAAGGCAGCATATTCAGCATTTGGTTGAGTTGCTGACTCTAAATATGCCTCCACAATTTCATCAAAAATCAAACTGGGATTACCAAATTGTCTCGTTTCTAGAAAACTTCTAATTCCTCCTGCAGTAGCAACACCCGCACTATAAATAAAACGATCTAGTATTGGTGTACTTACTAATTGAGCAAAAAAGCTCTGGGTATAATTTTCGCCGAAGTCAGATAAACCCGCAGGAGTTGTCAATATTAGAGACTTGAATAATTCTGGATGAGCGATCGCTACTCTCACCATTATTGCTGCAGTCAGAGAAGAAGCGATGACTCTGGTAGGACCTTGACAAGTTTGTTCTAAAAATTCGATAATTGTTGTAATGTAGTCTTCTACTTTGTAATCTAATGCCTGATGTTCTGAACGCCCCCAGCCAACTAAGTCGGGAGCAAGAATGCGGTACTCTGAGGCAAAGGATGGGTAAACTTTCGACCATTCATAAGCAGATGAACCTCCACCGAAACCGTGAAAAAACACCAGAGTGGGTAAGTGGTTGGTATTGTTCGTCTCAGTATTCCAGGGTGCTTTCTCATTGGTGTAGTAGACCATGCGACCTTGCGATGTGACAATTGATTTTTGTTCAAAACCTACAGGAATAAACATAGAAATTTTAGATTTTAGAATTGGGATTAAAGTGGAAATAACCTTAGTATAAGATTTTTTCTTCTGTTTGGTAGGTTTGTTATATCAAATTCGGTACTTGTTACTTCATAAACAGTTTTAAAGAAAAGCAAGAAAGTGACTACTATATGTAATAGCTTCCAAACAAAAATGCTTCGGCTCGCAAACAAGTCTATTTTCAGCTCACATTAACGGCAAATAGGCTGTAACCTTAACAGAGCATCTATTATAGTCTTTTAAAAATCTTTTTGGCTATATAAGTTTTCCAATGCGCCTTTTCTATAGTGAGTAATAAAATTACTTTGGGGTTTGAATAAAATCAAACCCCTATTCCTCCAAGCTGTGTGCAATGGAATTGGTTCCTATTTCAAAGTTAATGCAACTTCCTTAGCAAAATAAGTCAAAATTAAATCCGCTCCAGCCCGTTTCATACTAGTTAAACTTTCCAACATCACCTTTTTTTCATCTATCCAACCCCTCTGACCAGCAGCCTTAATCATGGCATATTCCCCACTAACGTTATAAGCAGCTACAGGTAGATTTGTTATCTTTTTTACCTGACAAATAATATCTAAATAAGCAAGCGCCGGCTTTACCATTACCATATCTGCACCTTCGGCAATATCCAAAGCCACCTCTTTGAGGGCCTCCCTAGCATTAGCAGGATCCATTTGATAAGTCTTTTTGTCCCCAAATTTTGGTGCAGAATCCAAAGCATCCCGAAATGGGCCATAATAAGCTGAGGCATATTTGGCAGAGTAGGCAAGTATTCCCACATCGAAGTATTTAGCAGCATCAAGAGCTTTACGAATCGCTCCAATACGCCCATCCATCATATCTGAGGGT
>JAKQYG010000178.1 GCA_023356515.1 Trichodesmium sp. MAG_R04
CCTTTTATGGGTCGTATTTTTATGGCCAGATTTTTATATAAATCTCTGCCTGATAGTATATGTAATGATTTTTTAGAAGATTTCTTATTAGCAGATTTTGATGCTGCCTATGGCACAGTTCTAACTGCTGTAAGTAAAGAAGCAACAGAATGGCTACCAGAACAATTTCAAAATTTAACAGTACCTACTTTATTAATAGCTGGTGAATATGATAAAATCATTCCGGCAGAGATGGGTAAGCAAGCAGCAAAACTAAATGAAAATATAAAATTTATTGTGATGGAAAATACAGCTCATTTTCCAATGCTAGAAGATCGAGAAAAATATTTACAAAAAGTCCTAAATTTTGTGGTATGAGTTAAAGTTCAAGAGTGAACCGAAGTTAGGCAGAGAGTATAAGGCAGGAGGCAGGAGGGAACAAATATCAACAAGACTTACGCAGGTACGCTATATACAGCGTACTCTCATATTGAATTGTCAATAGTCTCATTAGTTTTTTTTCGGATAGATATTACTTTTAATATATATTTAAATAGGATTAATATATATACCCAATTATCACATTTTATTAAATGATTCAATTTTTAAACACGTTTTATATATGAAATGAGGAAAATGAAAATGAACAGTGCAGAATTATTAGTAAAATGCCTGGAAAGTGAAGGTGTAAAATACATATTTGGATTACCTGGAGAAGAGAATCTGAATATTCTAGAAGCTCTGAAAAATTCTTCAATTAAATTTATTACTACCCGGCATGAGCAGGGTGCTGCTTTTATGGCAGATGTCTACGGTCGTCTAACAGGAAAAGCAGGAGTTTGTTTATCAACATTAGGTCCTGGCGCTACTAATTTAATGACTGGTGTTGCTGATGCTAACTTAGACGGGGCGCCTTTAGTAGCAATTACAGGTCAAGTTGGTACTAATAGAATGCACATTGAATCTCATCAATATTTAGATTTGGTAACTATCTTTTCCCCAGTAACTAAATGGAATGCTCAAATTGTTTGCCCTAGTAACACATCGGAAATTGTCCGTAAAGCATTTAAAGTAGCCCAACAAGAAAAGCCTGGTGCTGTTCATATTGATTTACCAGAAAATATTGCTGCAATGTCTGCAGAAGGAAAACCTTTACATCCAGATAAGCGGGAAAAATCTTATTCTGCTTATCAAAGTATGACCGAAGCAGCAGTAGCAATTTCTAAGGCTAAAAATCCTATTATTTTGGTAGGAAATGGAGCGATAAGAGGGAATGCAAGTGAAGCTGTAACGGAGTTTGCTACACAATTAAATATTCCTGTTGCTAATACTTTTATGGCTAAAGGTGTGATTCCTTATACTCATCCTCTATCTCTGTGGACGACAGGATTACAACAACGGGATTATATTAGTTGCGCTTTTGAACAAACAGATTTGGTTATTGCAATAGGTTACGATTTGATTGAATATTCACCAAAAAAATGGAATCCTCAAGGGGAAATTCCAATTATTCATATAGGGGCACAATATGCAGAGATTGATAGTAGTTATATCCCCATAGCTGAAATAATTGGAGACATTTCTGACTCTTTGAATGAAATTTTGCGACGCTCAGAGCGCATAAATCAATTCTTAGATCCGACTGTTGCAGAAATTAGAAAAAATATGCGCTCTGAATATGAGGGGTATGGTAAGGATAATGAATTTCCTATTAAGCCTCAAAAACTAATTTATGACTTACGTCAGGTAATGGGTTCCGAGGATATTGTTATATCTGATGTTGGTGCCCATAAAATGTGGATTGCTAGACATTATCATTGTGACCACCCTAATACTTGTCTGGTTTCTAATGGATTTGCCGCAATGGGTATTGCTATTCCAGGAGCGATCGCTGCCAAATTAGTCTATCCTGACCGTAAGGTTGTGGCAGCAACAGGGGATGGTGGGTTTATGATGAATTGTCAAGAGTTAGAAACTGCTTTACGAGTGGGTACTACTTTTGTTACTTTGATTTTTAATGATGGTGGTTATGGTTTAATTGAGTGGAAACAGGAAAATCATTTTGGCAAGTCTTCTTTTATTAAATTTGGCAATCCTGATTTTATTAAGTTTGCTGAAAGTTTTGGTTTAAAAGGTTATCGAGTTGAGTCTGCTGTAGATTTAATTCCTACCCTGAAGGAGGCTCTTGCTCAAGATGTTCCTGCTGTGATAGATTGTCCTATTGATTACAGAGAAAATACTCGTTTTAGTCAAAAATCAAGTAGTTTAAATTGCCCTATTTAGTTATTAAGGAATGAGGATTTATTAACTTCCAGATTTTCTGCACAGGAGCATTTCAGTGCAACACTCCTAGCCAATTTTTGTGGATCGTATTTTATCCCGATTCCTAATTAGGGCTTGCTGATTAAATCAGGACTTAAGCAATGATACTAATCGTAGTGGCAATGTCTTGAGAAAGACGAATTTATTTATCATAAGTCCTGTAAATATAAAAGCAGTTAACTTATAAAAAAATAGCCTTTGGGTATGCAAAAAAAGTACGAGCTTTTTGCTTCCTTAAGCATACAAAGGCAGAAAAATCAAGAGATGATTTTCCGAATACTAGCTAATAACGAAAACAACATGACAAATAAGATTTCTATTAAACAAATATTTTTTGACCGTTGGGCACCAAGTTATGATTGGTTATTTCCATCTGTAGTTTATCAAGCTATACATCAAAGATTATTGGAATATGTAGATTTACCAATTTCAGCAAATGTACTTGATTTAGGGTGTGGTACAGGAAAACTCCTCCATCGTCTTGCTGTTAATTTTCCTAATCTTCGAGGTACTGGTTTAGACTTATCTCCAGAAATGATCAGTCAAGCTAATAGTCCCAATTGTTATCCAGAACGTTTAACATTTTTATTAGGAAATGCTGAAGAAATGCCTTTTGAAAATAATGTATTTAATGCTGTTTTTAATACTATTAGTTTTTTACATTATCCTGATCCTCAACAGGTATTTCATGAAGTTAATAGAGTGTTATGCCCTGGTGGATATTTTTATTTAGTTGATTCTTATTTTAAATGGCAAGATGAGTTTCAGTTTTTGAGTATTTCTCCCGGTGGTTTGCAACTTTACAGTCCAACGGCCCGTAAAAAATTGGGTAAAGAAGCTGGCTTAAATTTACAAGCTAATTATTACTTATTAGGAGCAGTATTACTAACTATTTTCACTAAATAATTGTCTAATTATATGTAAGCATTAGCCTTCCCTTTCAAGGGGATGAAAAATAAAATTCCAATTTTCAAGCTTCCGGCTTCAGTGGTCGGTAATGATAACTGATAACTAAAATGACTAAAACCTTAGACTTCCAAGACGAATACGACATCATCATAGTAGGAGGCGGCCATTCCGGTTGCGAAGCTGCTCTTGCTACCGCGCGCCTCGGCTGCCACACTCTCCTACTCACCCTCAACCTCGATAAAATTGCTTGGCAACCATGTAACCCTGCTGTTGGAGGACCTGCAAAATCTCAACTTACCCATGAAGTAGATGCCTTAGGTGGGGAAATAGGAAAAATGGCAGACCGCACTTATTTGCAAAAACGCGTTCTCAATTCTTCTCGCGGACCTGCTGTTTGGGCATTACGAGCTCAAACTGACAAACGGGAATACGCTACCGTTATGGGTAACATTATCAAAAATCAAGAAAACCTCCGAGTTCGGGAAAGCATGGTAACAGACTTAGTTCTGGGAGATAACCAGGAAATTATTGGAGTAGAAACCTACTTCGGTGTTGCTTTCAAATGTAAAGCTGTCATCCTCACCACCGGAACTTTCCTCGGTGGAGTTATTTGGGTAGGCAATAAGTCAATGCCTGCGGGCCGTGCAGGAGAATTTCCTGCTATTGGTCTGACTGAAACCCTGAATAAACTTGGTTTTGAAACAGGACGACTGAAAACAGGTACTCCTGCCAGAGTTGACAAACGTTCTGTTGAATACACTAACCTGGAAGCTCAACCAGGGGATGAAAAAGTCCGTTGGTTTAGCTTCGACCCGGAAGTCTGGGTGGAAAGAGAACAGATGTGTTGCTACCTCACTCGCACTACTCCAGAAACTCACAAGTTAATTCGTGATAATTTACATTTGTCTCCTGTTTATGGTGGGTGGCTGGATGCGAAGGGTCCGCGTTATTGTCCGAGTATTGAAGATAAAATTGTGCGGTTTGCTGATAAACATAGTCATCAAATATTTATTGAGCCGGAAGGTCGTGATATTCCTGAACTTTATATTCAAGGGTTTTCTACTGGTTTGCCAGAGAAATTGCAATTGGAAATGTTACGGAGTTTGCCTGGTTTAGAAAATTGTGTAATGTTAAGACCTGCTTATGCGGTAGAATATGATTATTTGCCTGCGACTCAATGTTATCCAACGCTGATGACTAAGAAAATTGATGGGCTATTTTGTGCTGGTCAAATTAATGGTACAACTGGATATGAAGAGGCAGCAGCTCAAGGTTTTGTGGCGGGAATAAATGCAGTCAAATTTGTTAAGAATGAAGAGATGATTATTTTCCCACGGGAACAAAGTTATATTGGTACTTTAATTGACGATCTTTGTACAAAAGATTTGGGAGAACCC
Organism: Trichodesmium sp. MAG_R04; assembly: GCA_023356515.1. Classification (GTDB taxonomy): domain Bacteria; phylum Cyanobacteriota; class Cyanobacteriia; order Cyanobacteriales; family Microcoleaceae; genus Trichodesmium. The sequence continues at coordinate 4,608 of JAKQYG010000178.1, forward strand.
TATCGAATGTTGACAAGTCGTTCGGAATATCGTTTGATTTTACGGTCTGATAATGCTGACCAAAGATTAACTCCTTTGGGTCGAGAAATTGGTTTAATTGATGACCGTCGGTGGGAGTTATTTGAGAGTAAGCAAGCTAATATTAATGCTGAAAAAGCCAGGTTAAATTCTACTCGAATTAAAGAATTAGATGAGGTTGCTATCAATATAGTTGCCGATACTCAAACAAAAATTAAGGGTTCAATTACTTTGGCAGATTTGTTACGTCGACCAGGTTTCCATTATGTAGATTTAGAAAAGTATAATTTGGGCAACTTAGATTTAAAATTAGTTGAAAAAGAGGAAGCCGAAATTGATATTAAATATTCGGGTTATTTGCAAAGACAACAGAATCAAATTGACCAAATTAGTCGTCAAGAAAATCGTAAGTTACCTGCTAATTTAGATTATTTTGCTATTTCTACTTTGTCCCTGGAGGCACGAGAAAAATTATCGAAAGTGCAGCCTTTAACTATTGGCCAAGCATCTCGAATTGGTGGAGTAAACCCGGCCGATATTAATGCTTTGCTAGTTTATTTAGAGGTGCAATATAGGCTGGACAAATTAAGTTCTGTTAATGTTTAGTTGCTGGAAAATTGAGTTATATTATATCTGATAAATCAATCATTATTCTGGCAGAAATTATCGGCAAAATATGAGGATAAATTGCAATTACGTAGGTGTTTGGTCTGCAAACCCCTCCTTGATGATCCACGTTGGTGAGGTACACCATATCGTGGACAAAACGCCCGCACTAGGACACATCTAATTTTTAATATCTGCACTTCGTATGCTTGGAGTTTCCTGTATCATAACCCCTCTTTGGTCTTCCACTTAGTGAAATACACCTATCGCGGGCAAGATACCCGCACTAGAAACATTTAAATTTTAATATGTGTACTTTGTATGCTTAGAATTTCCTTATCATATTCAATATTGAAAAGAGATTAAAAAAAAAGATAATATGAAAATTATCAAAGGTACTTGGAGTTATTTATTTTGGCTGGGACCAATTTTAACTATTGTCGGTGTATCAGCAGGTTTTGGGTCAGGAACTTGGCAACCTATACCATTAGCTTTGATAACTTTTGCCATAATAATAATTGGTTTATGGATTGTTTATCAGGCTTATTCTATAGAACAAAACTCAACAACAACTTGGTGGAGTGGTCGAGCAACCGAAGCAGGTACAAATGCAATTTTTTCCACTATTTCAGTACTGATTATTTTTGCACTAATTAATTTTATAGCAGTTCGTTATCAAACAAAAATAGACTTTACTGAAAACCAAAAATTTACATTATCACCACAAACGATAGAAGTATTAGAAAATCTCGAACAATCAGTAAAACTTTGGATATTTGACCGTGGGAAAAATCACCAATATACCCAACTAATAGAAAACTATCAAAAACAAGGAAATGGTAAATTTAAGTTTGAGTTAGTGGACCCTCAAGCAAAACCTGGAAAAGCTAATCAATTTGGAGTAAAACAGTTAGGAGAAATGCATCTTGAAGTTGGAGATAAAAAAGAAGTTATTATTAGCAGACAACTAGAACCTCTAACTGAATCTAAACTCACAAATAGTATCGAAAAAATACTTGGTAGCAGAATTTTAAAAATCTACTTTATTCAAGGTCATGGGGAACGAGAATTAAAAGAAGATCAAAAAGGTTTTTCTGAAGCTGTTAATACTCTTGAAAATAAAAATTACATAGTAGAATCTATCAATTTGGCAAGCATTTCTCAAGTACCAGAAGATGCAGATGTTGTGATTATTGCTGGTGCTCAAAGAGAATTTTTAGATGCAGAAGTTACTGCTTTACAAGAGTATTTAGATCAAGGTGGCGGTGTGTTGATAATGTTAGACCCAAGTACCGATCCAGGACTAAATAATTTATTTGAAGAGTGGGGTATATTAGTTGACGATCGCCTAGCAATAGATGACCCAAAAATTGGTAGATTAGTAGGTCTTGACCCCTGGGTGGTATTAGTTACCAGGTATGGAGAACATCCTATTACTCAAGATTTTGGTAATGGTATTTCATTATATCCCTTTGCCCGACCTATAGAAAGTGAGGCCATAGAAGGCATAGAGGAAAGTCCTTTAATTTGGACTAATGACCAAAGTTGGGCGGAAACAGATTTAAGGGGTCAGTTGAAGTTTAATGAGGGTCGCGATCGCATTGGACCATTATCTTTAGGTGTAGCTTTGACTCGTGCTTCTATTGAGGAAAAAAGTCAGGAAACAGAATTAGAACCTGGTTCTATTTCTCCAGCTCCTGGTGAATCAATTAATGAACCTGTAGAAACTTCTACTGAAGAATTAGAAGTAGAAAAAGAGATAACTTCAACAGAGGTAAAATCAAAAGAAGCACGTTTGATAGTGTTAGGAAATTCTCAATTCGCCACAAATGGTTGGTTTCAACAACAACTGAATGGAGATGTTTTTCTTAACTCAGTTTCTTGGTTAAGTAAACCAGAGCAAGAAACACTTTCTATTAGTCCGAAAAAAACTACTAATCGTCGTATTGCAATGAGTTTAGTGCAAGCCAGATTTTTAAGTTGGATGGCAGTTGTAATTTTCCCAATTTTATCTTTAGCAATTGGTGGAATAATCTGGTGGCAGCGACGATAAAAAGTTAAAATTAAACGACCCCTTACCCCCTCTGAGGGCCGTTTAATTCTCAAATTCATTAACTTCTTGTATCTAGAGACGCAAATATTATGCTCAAATAGCGATCGCACCATAGATAGAAACAAGGGAACATGGCCACTGAAGTTGTTTCTTTCATCGGACTATCTCCCGGCCAGTAGTTAACGTAAAATACATATTCAGATATATATTATATCTTTTTTTTACTATTTTTTCACTAAAGTCCCATTAGGCGATGGGACAATCCTGCTTTTATACCCGGATATCCCCTGATCACAATTAATTCACTACATATACAAGACTACCGGAATAAACGAGTAAAAAATCAATAAATAAGAAAAAAAGTTAAACACTGTTCTAAAAATAATCTTTGACGATCCGGAAATCTTTATTCTAGAATGGGAAAATAGAATATTAACTGACTAACAATGGAAATGCTCACCAAAGTAAAAATTATCAATTGACAATTTAAAAGAGCAGCTATTAGGGGTTAAATTCACTAGAATTCATATAAAATCTATGCACAAGATGCAAGCATATTTTCCAATTTACAGTCTTTTAGAGAAAAAATTGCTATATTCTCAAAATTTTGTTTCTTGGTTAGAAGATAAAATTTTTACTCCCTCTCT
>JAKQYG010000179.1 GCA_023356515.1 Trichodesmium sp. MAG_R04
CACAATTCAGGCAAAACCCGGTAAAACCTGGTAATGTCAGTCTTGATGTTTATTTCCTGCTTCAACCTGGGGAGTCGGCTCCTTCCAGTTCACAGGCGTAACTTTGGGTACAGCCCACCCGAGTTTTTTGATTTACTTCCCCATATTGGGAAAGAACTAATGCCGCATTTAAGTCGCGGTCTATAACTCCTCAATGTTGGTTCATTTTAGAGAAAGAATTAGGTCTTCCTCAAGAGTATTTTTACTTACAAACTTCATATTTATTAGGAATTACCCATTGACAGAAAATTTAAAATGTGTGTACGCTAAATTTAGTATTTTTAAGAAATTTGCCCAATCTCTAATAGGCGATCGCCTATTAGAGAGAACTGTAAAACCAAAATTGTTAATCGCTAGAATGCACGATCTCCCTTAATGTACGTTAATTAAAATTTATCAATGCTTAAGTCCTAGTTATTATCAGGCAAGCGATTCAATCGCCATTTTGAGATACTATATTTTGACGTGCATAATGTAATTTTCAGCCTTATATCTACGAAAAAAATAATTTATCTGATGATATAAGCTTGTCTGAGTCGCCGGACAACTTCCCCATGAACATCACTGCGAATGCGGTTGCCACGTTGACATTGTTCCAATTTAATATTATCGACAAAAAACTTCACAGCCATATTAACAGTACCACCGCCATCCAAATTTTGCATCCAAATTTTAGGAGACTGCCACAAAGCATAAGTTTGAAATCTTTGTTCTATCCATTTCCATAATTTTCCGACATAATCATCCAACTTTGTTTCTGAAAAACCCTGATTAGCATTAACAATTTGCTGTAATAATTTGTTCATTCTCTTTGTTAAAAAATTTATTTTTATTTCCCACTCATTTTCTAAAATCTCTTGATCTGCATCAAATAAATCTGGGTCGTATTGCCAGTTTCGATACCAAATTCTCAGCAAACTAATCAAAGCATCTTCATCCATATTCGGTGATTCTTTCAAAGATAATAACCTTTGCCCTTTTTGTTTTTCTGATACTATTTCTAACCCTACCATTCTAGCTATATCTAAATAATAACCTTGAATTGCCCTAATTTCTCCCGAATCCAATCCCTCCATTTCCATAAACTTAATTTTACTAATTAACTCTGTAATTGCTTTCTTAATTTCTTCCAGCTTAACTTTAACTTTTTCCTCTGCTATAAGACGTTGACGACCAGATTCTTTTTTAGATAAGATATTTTCCTTACTTTCTAATAATTTATCTGTCACCCTATAAAAATTTTCTATAGCTACCAATTTTTTATTTATTTCTCCTAGTGTATCTGGATGACTCAAAATCACTTCTTCAATAATTTTGATAGCTTGATTGGGATCGCTATCAGCTCTGATTGGTACAATAATTGTATAGTAATAGTTAGAATTAGGGCGACTTAAATTAATTAACTTTTGATTTTCTATAAGAGCGTTAGGCACTAATAAATCACAATGATTATCAATTAAATATAAAGTTGTTAACCTAATGCCAATAGATTTTACTACAGCAACTGAACCATCTTGTAAAGTTAAAACATCACCAAATTGAAATGGCGTATCTATTAATAATACTAAACCACTAAAAAAGTTGGATAAAATATCTCGCAGTGCAAAACCGATTACAAATGTCATACCACCTAAGGCGACCCATAACCCACTTAAATCTATCCCTAATGATTGGGAGACGAAAAAACTTCCTATCAGGTATATGATAATTGGTGCGGTCTTTTGAACTAAGGGAACTAAAACATCATCCCAGTCAGCTTCTGTTTTTTCTGCATATTTGCTGAAAGAATAAGAAATTACATCAGTAAATAACTGGTTAATCAAATAAGTGCTTACGGCAACAACTCCTGCTGTTAATATATTGTCAATTAAAGATAAATTTGCTAACAAGTCTAAACTGTCAATTAATACTTTGAGAGCAGTTAGTACAAAAATTATTAGTAAAGGAGTTTGCAAAATGTTTATAGTTAAAAGACCTATTTCATTGCTTGAACGGCGAAAGAAATATTTTAGAGCATAGAAAAGTATCACATACAAAAAGAATCCGAAACATATCCCAATTACTAACAATCCTAACCCCTGTTTGAGCCAGGATAATAAGTCTATATTTGAAGAGCTTGATGTTTGTAAAAATGTCAACATTTTCTGAATTAATTCCTATTGTTATTTTAAATTTTTATAGACCAATTCTCAATAATTATGTAAACATGATTTATGCAATAGCTATAGTAGCAATATCTTGAAAAATAGGAATTTACGACCTATAAATAGGTACACTTTATAAGTCCTAGTAAAAGTTATAAATATGATAATCTAATCTAGGGATACTATAGAAATGGGAATAAAATATGATTCAAAAATATTGGGCCTTGAGCATTTTACTGAAATTCCCCTAGAAAAAAATAAATCTAGAAGTTAATAAATCCTCATTCCATAACCATAACCATAATAGTTTTATAGTTCAATTCCTATACCTATCTTAATAAACTTAATAAAGTCTAAATGTTCTACTACTAGAGAGTGTGAAATTATTGGAAGAACTTTTGCTAACTAAGGCCTACAGCAATCTCAATGTGAGAAACTCTAAATCTTGAATTATAAGTGGTATAAGGCAATTCCTATAATACTTTCAGTCTTTAAAGCAAATTAATTTTTTAGAATAACTTTTTACTTTTCAGTAGACTATATATCATAGCTGTTACTAGCCTTAAAATCTAACTTCCCTATTGCCCTATTCCCCTAATTTCCAATCACTTCCTCCACTGCCAAACGAGTACCATTAGCAAAATCCCAACCAGAAACTATCTTTTTCCCTGCTAACTGTAACTGCCACAACAATAACCAACCACTACCAGTTTGCACCACAGGTCCTAAACCCTTAATTACCTTGACAACCTCCCCAATATTTCTAACCACTTCAAACTCAGAAGACCAAACCTTCTTCAACTTCTGTAATTCTGGAGGCAACTCCGACCAATATTCAGAACCCAGTGGCATAGTTGCCATGACTTTCAAAGACTGACTCCGAAACCTGGTAAAACAATTAGGAAAAAATCCTCTGACTTGGTTGTGAATATCCAAGGCGCTTTTCGACCAATCAATTTGATAATCAGAATTTTGAATTAGTGGAGCGTAAGTTGCCAGAGAATCATCTTGAGGAATAGGTTCAATTTCTCTGTTCTTCAACTTCCACAAAGTTTCCAGCAATAAATCTGCTCCATCCTTTGCCAAACTTTCCGCTATGGATACAGCATTATCCCACAAACGAATAGGAATTAGACTCTTCAATAAGATTGGACCCGTATCCATTCCTATATCCATCAACATGGTAGTATTACCCGTTTTTGCTTCACCATGATAAATAGACCATTGAATAGGAGCAGCACCACGATATTTTGGCAAAATCGAACCATGAACATTCACACAACCCAATTTCGGCATATCCAAAATTTCTACAGACAAGATTTGCCCATAAGCAACTACGACAAACACATCTGCTTGTACTTGTTGTAATAAGTTGAGAGTTCCAGGATTTTTTTTAACCCGGCGTGGTTGCCAGACAGGGATATTATGGGCAACTGCCACTGACTTAACGGGAGATGGAATCATTTTATTGCCTCGCCCACGCCGTTTATCAGGTTGAGTGACAACTGCTGCAACCTCTATTTCTGGCTGAGCTAATAATTTTTCCAAAGTAGGAACAGCAAATATAGGTGTCCCAAAAAATATTATTTTCACAGAATAAAGTAATTAGGGTTTGCTGATTAAATATAAAAGTATTGACAAATAAAGTTAAAGAAAATTATTAATAAATTTTTATTATCATCTGGAGAGTACAAAGTTCTCCTCAAAAAGGATTTGCTTTTCAGACTGAAAGTATTATAGGAATTGGCTTACAGCACCGATAGTTTTGAAGAGAGGGTTTCTGAGCTTGAGATCCTTGTAAGCCTTAGCTAGCAATAGTTATTCTCAGAACTTTGCACTGTCTAGTTATCATAATACTTTTAAAAAATAAATTTTATTGATACAGAAGCTTAAATTTAAACTATGGTTAGCTCAAAAGATGGGAAGCAATTATTCAATCCAATCTTAATTATCTAGTTAATTAAAGCAAACGGCAACCCACTTACCAATAGCATAATAGGTACTATTAAAGCAGATATTTCTTCAGAAATATTAGAAATTTTTTGACAACCACTATACATAATTAAAATTGTATAACAAAGAGCAAATATAAATAAAATAAAACTAATTATCCAATTATTTAAAATTCCAGTAATTAACACAAGTAAACCTAGAGGTAACAGTGACGAACTTGCAACAAATAAATCTCCTGTATAACTGCCATTCGTTTTTAATATTAGTCTAGCAAAACCACTTGTAACTGTTAGATTCACAAAGGAAATGATGCCAATAATTATTAACAATAAAAATCCTGTATTATTAGCTTCACCTAATCGTTGTAAAATTAAGCTAGTTCCTATTACAAAGCAAACTTCAAATATTACTCCTAATAAAATTGCTACATTCAGCGCTCTTTTATGTTCTAATTGCGTAAAAGCTGGCCATAAACCACCTATTGGATTAGGTATAAAAGTCTTTACTGCAATCCAACTATCCTGAAAAGTTTTCTGGAATATTTCTATTATTTCTGTCCAGGAAAAACCCTTTAAACTTCTAATAGCTTCTAGGGATATTTGAGAATTAGCTTTATCTCCTTGCTCTGCAAAAAGTTGAGCAGCTTTTCTAAAATCAAATCTTGCCAGACCATATTCCTGTAATTCTAAATAAACCAAACCACGCTGATAGTAAATATGAGCAAAATTTGGATTTATTTCTAATGCTTTGGTGTAGTCTTCCATGCCAGCTTGAATATATCTTAATTTCATCCGACATAAACCCCTATAATAGTAAACTTCTACTAGATATGGGTCTAAAAATAATGCCTTAGTATAATCAACATCTGCATTCCGATAATCTTGCAATTTATAACTAGCAAATCCTCTATGATACAAAACTTCTGCCCAGTCAGGATTAACTTCTAGTGCTTTTGTATAATCCAAAATTGCACCTTGATAATTTCCAAGTTGACTTTTAGTAACTCCACGCTTATATAATTCCTCTGCTTCCCCTACGGTTTTGTCATATTGGGACCGCTTCAATGGGTCAGAAAGAATCTCATACACCGAATTAATTTTTTTAAATTTTTCTGCTGCATTGATATCCTCTGAATTGACGTCAGGATGATACTGACGTGCTAAACCATAATAGGCTTTTTTAATGTGTTCTGCTGAAGCATCTTTTGATACTCCTAGAACTTCATAATAGTCATAATTTTTTTCCATAGAGAATAGGGAATAGAAAAAATACTGTATTTCATTGTGAGTGTGACTGACAAAACTGAGGGAACAAATGTTTTTTACCCGTTCCCTATTCCCCACCTTCCTATCTCTACTAAATTATGAATTACCAAACCAAATTTATTATATATGCTATAAATTAAATAATATGGAGCTAAGCGGGCTCGAACCGCTGACCCCCTCAATGCCATTGAGGTGCTCTACCAACTGAGCTATAACCCCTAACTAAGCCATTAGCTATCATACCTAATTTTTTGTTTATTTGTCAAGAAATTAATCAAAAAACTTCTCCAACATCCTAACAATCATATAGCAGTAGCATTTACGATTATTATTAGGATGTTATCACGCCTCTCAAATTTAGTCCATGGTAGGAATTGAATTTCTACCCGGTTGCGAATCAAACTCCTTCCATATCTAGCTTTTGAATTTAGCTACAGAATATCTGGCCTTCTAAGGACACCATAACCAAACAATAACTGATAACCAAAGTTATTAGCTTAAGAATACTTTGATATTTTTCATAGTGAAAATACTTTCAAAGCTTCGAGGGACAAAGGTATCATTAAAAATATATGTATGAGTGTTGAAAGATTTGAGTTAGGTGAGTCATACAAGTATCAATAAGAAAATAAACGAACATCATTGCTCCAGCAGATATGGCGACTAATATACCTGCTAGCATTAGAGAGAACTCTCGATGATTAAATGACTCATGCATCAGATGCAGAGACCAAGCTACTAAAGCAAAATCCAGTATTAGAATCGTGACCAACATAAGTTACATTTTGTAACAATCTCTTCATTATAACAACATTTCTTAAAAATATCTCTAAATATTTTCACTTATAATAACTGTATAAACTTAGACAATACTAGTCATCTTAATTTAATCTCTAGTATGATTTTATAGATATACTTATAAAAGTTATAATCAAAGGTCAGATTTGTCTTACAGGGACTTGATGCTCAGCCAGGTAATCCTTAATTTCTGCGACACTTAATTGACCATAATGTAGTAAAGAAGCAAGTAATGCTGCTTCCGCTTTCCCTTCAGTTAGGGCCTGAAAAATATGCTGGCAGCTACCCGCACCCCCAGAAGCAATTACTGGAATCTGAACACTTTCTGCTATAGTTCTTGTAAGGTATAAATCATAACCTGCCTGGGTTCCATCAGCATCCATACTTGTGACAAGCAGTTCTCCTGCTCCTCTTTTTTCTACTTCTTTTGCCCAAGTAATTGCATCCTTACCAGTATTTTTTCGGCCACCTCGCACATAGACATCCCACCCTAAGTTGTTTGGATCTGAACGACGACAAGCATCAATAGCTACTACAATACATTGATTTCCGAAACGGTCACTGGCTTGATTAATAAAGTTAGGGTTAGATACTGCTGCTGAATTTATACTAACTTTATCTGCACCTGCTCTTAACAAATTTTTAATATTTTCTAAGGATTGAATACCACCCCCTACTGTCAGAGGAATAAAGACTTGCTCTGCAGTGCGATAAACCACATCTATGATTGTATTTCGGTCTTCATGAGTGGCCGTAATATCTAAAAATACCAATTCATCAGCACCAGCATGATTATATACTTGGGCCAGTTCCACAGGGTCTCCAGCATCTTGAAGATTCACAAAGTTAACACCTTTGACAACTCGACCTGCATTAACATCAAGACAAGGTAAAATTCTTTTGGCCAACATATAAATAAATTACTTGAGATAGCACAGTACATTATTGCCGATTTTAGAGTAGAGATTAATAGAGAAGAATTTAATTCTGATCAGTGGTGGCAGAAGATTATTGGGGAAACAAAAATTCAGTAAGTTATTTTAGATTTAGCGAATTTCAGATAAACTGTGGATTAATTAATACTACCAGGAGAACATCGTAAATAAAAATGGAAATAGGTCAAAAAGTCAAAGTATGTCGGATTAGACAACCGATCCCTGAAAAAATGATTAACCGAATTAAGGAAAATCCTATTGGTACAATCACAGAATTCAAAATGGTAGATGGTAGTGGAGTCGGTTTTTGGGTCCAATTTGAAGAAAAAATGGGAACTTGGTTTTTTGAAGATGAAATAGAACCAGCTTCCTAACAAGTACTAAGAGTAGGGAATTTAGTATGATAGTAAACATGGAACTTAAGTACACTTTTAGTTATACTTTAGTTCTAGTTTACTCCCTCTAGTTAGGACTTGCTGATTAAATATAAAAGCGTTGACACATAAAAATTTTAGCATTTTTAGGCTCAAAAAAAGTGTCTAGTTTTTGGTCCTAAGAGCTGAAGAAGTTAGTATTTTGGGCGCTCCCATGGTATAAAAACCAAGGGACAAGACAAATATATCTGACTACCTCCTCTATTAATTCTCTGTTCTTCTGTAGGGACCGCGACTTAAATGCGGCATTAGTTCTTTCCCAATATGGGGAAGTAAATCAAAAAACTAGGGTGGGCTGTACCCAAAGTTACGCCTGTGAACTGGAAGGAGCCGACTCCCCAGGTTGA
>JAKQYG010000018.1:0-2455 GCA_023356515.1 Trichodesmium sp. MAG_R04
ACCAATCTATTTATTCTTTCCGCATGGCAGATTATACAATTTTGCTAGATTTTCAGAATGATTTTGGTGATGGTTTGCCTGATGGAGATACCCGGACATAGTACCTCAAAATATAATGCAGGGAAAATTAGAAGAAGCAAAAAAAATAGCTAAGTGGTACAAAGATTTATTTGGAGAAGATTATTATCTAGAAATACAAGACCATGGCTTACAAGAAGATAGAGTAGTAAATACTGGAATTGTTAAAATTGCGGAGAAATTAAAGATAAAAATAGTAGCTACAAACGACTCTCATTTTATCTCTTGTCTAGATGTAGAAGCACACGACGCTTTGCTGTGTATTAACACTCAAAAATTAATTGCTGAACAGAAGCGGATGCGGTATAGCGGTACCGAATATTTAAAGTCCGCTGAAGAGATGAAGCAACTATTTAGAGACCACTTAGAAAATCAAGTTATAGAAGAAGCGATCGCCAATACATTAGAAGTAGCTAATAAAGTTAAAGCTTATGAAGGAATTTTAGGAGACCCAAGGATTCCTGATTATCCAATTCCACCAGATCATAATGCCGATACTTACCTAGAAAAACTGGCTTGGGAAGGATTATTCAAAAGGCAGAGATGTAAACACAAAAGTGAAGTTTCCGCAACTTATAAAGAGCGGATGGAAATTGAATTAAAAGTTCTTCAGGATAAAGGGTTTTCTACATATTTTTTGGTAGTTTGGGATTATATAAAATATGCCAGAGATAATAATATTCCTGTTGGACCTGGTAGGGGAAGTGCTGCTGGTTCATTAGTTGCTTATTCTTTGCGAATTACTAATATAGATCCGGTGCATCATGGCTTATTATTTGAAAGATTTTTAAATCCAGAACGGAAATCAATGCCAGATATTGATACAGACTTCTGTATTGAAAACCGAGACGTAATGATTAAATATGTGACTAAACGGTATGGAGAAGAGAGAGTTGCTCAAATTATTACTTTTAACCGGATGACATCTAAAGCAGTATTAAAAGATGTAGGTAGAGTACTAGGTGTTTCCTTTGGGGAAGCGAATAAAATGGCAAAGTTAATTCCTGTTGCACGGGGTAAGCCAGCCAAGTTAAAAGTGATGATTTCTAATGAAACTCCTTCCCCAGAATTTAAGGAAGCCTATGATAATCAAGAAATATTAATTGAAAATAATCAAGGGGAAAAAGCTAGTACAATTTCTGTCCGACAATGGATAGATATGGCAATTAGAATTGAGGGTACAAATAAAACTTTTGGAGTACACGCAGCAGGAGTAGTAATTTCTAAAGAACCTCTGGATGAAATTGTGCCTTTACAAAGAAATAATGATGGCTCAGTTATTACTCAGTATCACATGGAAGATATAGAATCCTTAGGTTTGTTGAAGATGGATTTTTTGGGATTAAAAAATTTGACTATTATCCAGAACACTGTCAACTTAATTAAGAAAAATAGACAAATTAATTTGATACCAGATGACTTACCTTCCGAGGAAAGAAGGATAATGACAATTTTGGCAAAGGGTGAAATTAAGAGCAAACAAAAGGAAGTTGATCAGACCTACAAACTGATTAAATCTGGAGATTTAGAAGGAGTATTTCAGTTGGAATCTTCTGGGATGGTAGATGTGGTGAAAAAATTGAAGCCTACTTCTATTGAAGATATTTCTTCTATCTTAGCTTTGTATCGCCCCGGACCTTTGGATGCTGGTTTAATTCCAAAGTTTATCGATCGGAAACATGGGCGAGAAGAAATTAAATATCAACATCCAAAGTTAGAGACAATTTTAAAAGAAACTTATGGGGTTTTATGTTTGCCAAAGGGAACTTTAATAGATAAACAAGATGGCTCTAGGAAGGTGATTGAAAATGTTAAAAGTGGGGAAGTAATTTTAACTTCGGATGGCAAAAAAGTTTGGAAAGCAAAAGTGGCTAAACAGTGGCGAAGTGGTGTTAAGGAAATATTAAAGATTACTTTGTCTAGCGGGACAATAATTTATTCGGGAAAAAATCATCGCTTTTTAACTCCAGAAGGAGATAAGTTTGCTTGGGAGTTACAACCTCGATCTGAGAGAGCTAATGGTCTTATGTCTGGTTCTGAAGTTTATGAAAAATGGCAAGTTTCTAGGAATAAGAAACAACTCCGTAAAAATGAAGCTTATTTGTTGGGATTATTAATAGGAAATAGTTATTTTGTTTCCTCGCCTCTCAATATTTCCTGTTCAACAGAAAAGGACAATGTTTGGCTAGAAAATTTGATTGATGAAATTTGGGGCGAGGAAGTTAAATATTGTTTTGATGTTCTTGGCCGACAGGTTTATTTAAATTTAAATGCTCAATCCAAATTTACAGCTCTAACTGAGTTTTTAGATGATATTTATGGCAGTAGAAGTTGGCAGGTAAAATCTGCTGCCAAGCATTTACCACAAGATATTTTG
>JAKQYG010000018.1:2555-19933 GCA_023356515.1 Trichodesmium sp. MAG_R04
TTATTTAAATTTAAATGCTCAATCCAAATTTACAGCTCTAACTGAGTTTTTAGATGATATTTATGGCAGTAGAAGTTGGCAGGTAAAATCTGCTGCCAAGCATTTACCACAAGATATTTTGGATTATTCGGAAAAAGACCGAATAGATTTGTTGCTGGGTCTCTGGAATAATTGTGGTTATGCTCAGGAAAAGTTTCTCTATTATCGGAGTTTTTCTCCTCGATTATTATCGCAAATTGGCAAGCTTTTAGGAAGTTTGAAAATTGATTATTATCTGGCGGATAATTATGTTGGAGTTGCTAACAAGTCTCGGTTTTTTTATCTATTGAGAAACTCTCAAATGCCAAACCAACAAAAAGAAGAAATTAGGGAAAGTTATCTACCTATTTCCTCTTTGACTTTGGCAGCTGGTTTAAAGAATTTGATTTTTCAGACGGATAGTTCGAGCCGGAAAATCATGGAGTCTTTCCTAGGAAAAGCGAGTTTATTTAAACAGACCAATTTCTCATATATACCTAAGTGGGAAAATAGGGAAAAAGTCAGAGAAAACCATCTGCAGATTTCCCCTTTCACTTTGAAAACTAATTTAGAAAATTCGATTTTTCAGACGGATATTTCGAGTCGGAAAACTTTGGAGTCTTTCCTAGGAAAAGCGAGTTTATTTAAACAGACCAATTTCTCATATATACCTAAGTGGGAAAATAGGGAAAAAGTCAGAGAAAACCATCTACAGATTTCCCCTTTCACTTTGAAAACTAATTTAGAAAATTCGATTTTTCAGACGGATATTTCGAGTCGGAAAACCTTGGAGTCTTTCCTAGGAAAAGCGAGTTTATTTAAACAGAAAATCTACGAAAAAACTTATTTGCAAGATGCCAGACTTGTGTATGTTACCTCTGTGGAAGAAGCAGGAGAAGCAGAATGTTTTGATTTAGAAATGGAAGACCAAAGCTCACCTTATTTCTTAGCCGAAGGAGTAGTAGTTCATAATTGTTACCAAGAGCAAATTATGAAAATGGCTCAAGATTTGGCAGGATATTCTTTGGGAGAAGCAGATTTATTACGCCGTTGTTTAAGTGGTTCGACAAAAGTAATAGATGCAGCAACAGGTAACTTAGTTAGTCTGAAAGAAATAGCTAGCAAACCCGAGTATTGGTTGAGTCGAAAAGTCTTTTCTTTAGATATCAAAAGTCAACAAATTGTGCAACAACCAATAACAGAAATTTATTTTAATGGTGTGCGAGATGTTTGGGAAATTACTACTCGTACAAACCGGAAAATTCGTGCTACACACGACCACCTTTTTTATACAGTTTTAGGATGGAAACCTTTAAAAGATTTTTCCCTAGGCGATCGCTTAGGTTTACCAAGTAAAATTCCGATTAATCATAGCAGTCAAATATCTGATGCTCAAATTACAGAGTGTGAGGATATGCTCAAGTTTTGTGAATTGATACAGCCATATTTGAATAGTTATAAACAGCAGCTTTCTCAAAGTTGTTATTTAGTTATCAAAGATAAGGAAAATAATCAATCTAAACATTGTCTAACTCCAGAAATTATTACCCTAATTGCAAAAATTCAAAAAGCTAGTGTTATGACTAGGGTAGCAATAGATAAAGCTGTAGGTATATGTCGTGGCAAAATCTCATCAGGTTTGAATTTTCAAAACACCTCAACCCATAGTTTATCCCCTAATAAAATTAATAATTTGGCAACGGCTTTTGCAGATGAAGAGTTAATGTCAAGAACTAATTCTGAAGTGTTTTGGGATGAAATTACTTCTATAGAATATATTGGCAAAGAAGAAGTTTTTGATTTGACAATTCCCGAAACTCATAACTTCATTGCCAATGATTTTATAGTTCATAACTGCATGGGTAAAAAGAAGGTATCCGAAATGGAGAAACACCGAGAAATATTTATTGACGGTGCGACTAAAAGAGGAGTTCCTTCTCCAGTGGCAAAAGATTTGTTTGAGCAGATGATTAAATTTGCTGAATATTGTTTTAATAAATCTCATTCTACTGCTTATGCTTATGTGGCTTATCAAACTGCTTATTTAAAAGCTAATTATCCAGTTGAATATATGGCAGCTTTACTAACTGCTAATAGTGGCGACCAAGATAAAGTACAAAAATATATTGCTAATTGTCAGAAGTCTAATATCGAAGTTGAACCGCCGAATATTAATCAGTCGGAAGTAGATTTTACTCCTTTGCCAATAATAGCTACAGGAGAAACAAAAAATAAAATTTTATTTGGATTATCCGCAGTCAAAAATGTAGGTGAAGGGGCAATAGAAGCAATTTTAAATGCAAGAAAAAAATCGGGAGAATTTAAGTCTTTAGCCGATCTCTGTGACCGTGTTAATCTTAATGCTCTTAATAGCCGTACTTTAGAATCTTTAATTAAATGTGGAGCTTTCGATAAAATTGAACCAAACCGTCACCAATTAATTAAAAATTTAGAAGGTGTAATAAAATGGGCACAAGATAGAAATAAAGACCGTAATATGGGACAGTTAAGTTTATTTGATATTCCTGAAACAACAATGCCAGCTTTTGATTCTTCTCCCAAATATTCCAATGTTTCAGACTTTTCAGCTAAAGAAAAATTGCAGTATGAAAAAGAAATTCTAGGATTTTATGTATCTGACCATCCTCTCAAATATGCACAGGAACAAAATAAAATTTTAGATGCTATTTCTATCGCTCAAATGAAGGAAAAAAAATCAAATTCTAAGATAAAATTAGTAGTAATGTTAGCTGGAATTAAACCTCATGTCACGAAAAAAGGCGATCCCATGGCATTTCTACAATTAGAAGATATGACTGGGCAAGTAGATGCGGTAGTTTTTTCTAAAATATATGAACAAATTAAAGATTTACTGACAGAAAATTCTCTTTTAGTCTTGAATGGAAAAGTTGACAAGAAGGATGACGAAAGTCAATTGTTAATAGATAGTGCAGAAGGATTGGAAAAGGTAATGGCAGATGCAGTTGAAAAACAGGAAAAATCAGGGACAGAATTATATAATTATCAAAATGAGTCAAGAGATGGAGAGATAAAAATTAATCAATCTGCTACAAAAGCAGAAACACTAGTAGAGCAATTAGAGAGTCAAAAAAATCTTTGGAAAAAAGTTGCTGAATTATTAATAACTAAAAATGGTTCTGCTAAACAAAGACAAATAATTATCTTGCAACTATCAGTAGATCTGATTCCTGAAGATAATTCTTTGTTTGAAGAAATTCAAGCTATTTTGAAAGAACAATCTTCTGGGGATATGGAAAAAGCAAAGGTGGCAATAGGAGCATTAATATTTGATGATAAACAGCAAATATTAGTACAATTCGGTCGGGAATTTTGGGTAGAAGGTGGGGAGGCAACGATTAATCGCTTTAAAGCTAAAGAGCTGGAAGCAAAATTATTGCCTACTAACATTATTTGACATCCTCCCCGGCCTAAAGGCACTGGGCTTCCTACTGAGCCCTAGCTCCTCGGCGGGTTGACGTTTCACGGGCTGCCGCTACTTTGGCAGTAGTCTTACACTTGCCGACCCGTCCGTTTTTTGTCTCGGTATGCCCACCCGCGACTAATATATTTCCTGTGAAGTAAAAACCATGATAACATGACCTGTGAAAATAAAATCAACTAAAAAGTTGCCCGCTTATGGGCGAGGCTTTAAAGCCAATTTTTGCTATATATTCTAATAAGTGATTTTTAGTTAATCAATTTGTATATTGCCATTGAAGGAAAATATAAATAAATGCTCAATATTCTCATCTTGGTACCACTAATTGGTGCTGGTATCATTGGTTTTTGGCCAAGTCACCTATCCCCAAAATTGGCCCGCCAACTCGCTCTAATAGTGGCCATTATTAGTCTTTTATGGTCTTTGGTACTACTTGCCCAATTTAATCCACAAGATCCAAATCAACAATTTGTGGTTCTAGTTCCCTGGATAGATTCCCTAGGCTTGAGCTACTCCTTAGGAATAGACGGTTTATCTCTACCATTAGTAGTGTTAAACGGTATATTAACCGCTATTGCCATCTATGCCACAGACGAATCAATTAACAGACCTCGTCTTTATTACTCCTTAATACTACTATTGGCACTCAGTGTATTTGGAGCCTTTCTTGCTCAAGATTTACTACTGTTTTTCATTTTTTATGAACTGGAACTCATTCCCTTATACCTATTAATTGGAATTTGGGGAGGATTAAAACGGGGTTACGCATCCACTAAATTTCTCATTTATACAGCAATTTCAGGAATATTAATCCTAGCAGGCTTTCTGGGAATAGTTTGGTTAAGTGGTTCCTCGAATTTTGCTTACGACCAAGCAGTTGCCCATGCCTTACCTTTAGGAACTCAACTATTATTATTAGGAGCAATAATTATCGGGTTTGGAATTAAAATTCCCCTGGTTCCCTTCCATACATGGCTGCCAGATGCCCATGTTGAAGCCTCCACACCAATTTCTGTACTCTTAGCAGGAGTGCTCTTAAAACTAGGAACTTATGGGTTACTAAGATTTGGATTAAATATGTTACCTGAAGCTTGGGTATATGTTTCTCCCTGGTTAGCAGCATGGGCAGTAGTAAGTGTGCTTTACGGTTCATTTAATGCGATCGCCCAAAAAGACATGAAAAAGATGGTAGCCTACAGTTCAGTTGGTCACATGGGTTACATTTTGTTAGCTAGTGCAGCAGCAACTTCCCTCAGCATTTTGGGCACAGTGCTTCAAATGATTAGCCATGGTCTAATTTCAGCCCTACTATTTTTATTAGTGGGAGTAGTCTACAAAAAAACTGGTACACGGGATATAAATGTATTACGAGGTTTGTTAAACCCAGAACAAGGTTTACCAATGATTGGCAGTCTAATGATTTTAGGAGTCATGGCAAGTGCTGGTATTCCAGGAATGGTTGGGTTTATTTCCGAGTTTTTAGTATTTAGAGGCAGTTTCAATATTTTTACAGTACCAACTCTATTATGTATGATTGGAACAGGATTAACATCGGCCTATTTCTTACTTTTAGTTAACCGAGTATTTTTTGGTCGGTTATCTGAAATAGCAATAAATCTGCCTTCAGTAAAATGGTCGGATAGAATACCAGCAATTATTTTAGCAGTTCTAATTGTTATTTTAGGAATACAGCCTAACTGGGTAGTGCGTTGGACTGAAACTGAAGCAAACAGTATGAGCGTAAGCAAAGTCATATTATCACAGGTAGTTAATAAATCTGCAACTACTACTCCATCTCTACTTATTAAGTCATTTCATGGAAGTTAACTCCTTCTTAAAAGCTCTAAGAAAGAAATTCATGGGTTAAGATTTTATATAAAATTTGAGATTCACAAAAATTAAGTTTATGAAAAAAAACATTTTAAAATCTACAACAATTCATCCGCTTTCAAATTATATTGATCGTTTAAAATCTGGTCAAGCTTTACTCAAAGATACTCCAGAAAATGTCTTAGAAGTTGTCGGAATTTTAAAAAGTTACGGCATTGTATTAGATGCTTATTCCAAAAATCTTAATTACATTGCCGAATATCAATTTTTAGAAATGTTTCCCTTTTTCAAATACTTCAATGGTAAAATTTCATTAGGTAAATTACTCAAATTTTTGTGGCATGATAGAATCAATTATGAATATGCAGAATATTGCATGAGGGGAATGTTATGGCATGGAGGCGGAGGTCTGGATAAATATTTGGATTCAGCTGAATTTAAAGAACTAGCAAAAGTAGCAATAGATGCAACAATTACAGGCAATTTGATGTTAATGCCACTTAATCAATTATTTCCAGAATTCTTGCCAGAAATGGTACGTCAACAAGCTTATTACAGTGGTCTAGGTCAATTTTGGCGGGTAATGAGTGATATTTTTATCACCCTATCTGATCAATATGACCAAGGCGCAATAACATCTATTCCGCAAGTAGTAGATCATGTTTTATCAGGGTTAGTTGCAGCGGCAAATTTACCAATTACCTTTGCTGTAAATATTAAAGGTAAATGTTATGAAATAATTCCGAAGTCAGTTGGTTTAACCTTTTTAGCAGATACAGCGGTTCCCTATGTCGAAGCAGTTTTCTTTCGAGGAACACCGTTTCTAGGAACAATTTCATATAATGCTCAATCTCAACAAATTGATTCTGATCAAAGTCAATTTACTTATGGTGCTTTGTATGCCGATCCTTTACCTATTGGTGGTGCGGGAATTCCACCTACATTATTAATGCAAGATATGCGACATTTTTTACCAGATTATCTGTTAGAATTCTATCAAAAAACTAACCGAAGTACAGATAATCTACGAGTAAAAATTTGTGCAACTTTTCAGAAATCAATGTTTTGTGTAACAACGGCAGCAGTTTTGGGCTTAGTACCTCATCCTTTAGATACAGAAGACCCAGATCAACAAATAGAAAATCAAGCCTACTTGGAAGGTTGGATGGATAGATTTTTAACATCAAGACTAGAGTTTGTTAATAGTTAGTATTGTCTGTTATGGCAGCTACAATAAATATCTTATACAAATTTGGGGTTGTTTATCATAAACCCTTGATACACTCCAAAAAGCAAATGTTAAGTTAGAAAGTCTTGTTCTAGTTAAATATTAAATGTTAAATAATTAACTAAATGTTGGCAGAAAACCCTCGTTGTCTCGTAAGGGCAGCGTTGGGAGAATGTCAAATTATATCCGGTAACATTGTTTGTGTATAAGATATAAGTCACAAGATGAAAAATATATATCCTAGAAATAGTTTGATATTTCTCAAAAGTACCAAAATGCGAAAAACTCTTATGCTACAAAGCTTGCTTCCAAGTATACTTAGCATTTTTGTCCTAGGAAGTCTCTCTGAAGCTGCAACCTTAAAATCTTGGCAATTTAAAGTTAATCAGAGTCAACTATCCTTTACTACGGAAGGTGATGTTCAGCCGAAGGCCCAATTAATCACTAACCCAACTCGGTTAATTATAGACTTACCAGGAACAACTTTAGGTGGTGTCAGAACATCTCAAGTTGTGGGTCAAGGGATCAAAGCAATTAGAGTAGAACAATTTGATCCTCAAACAGCTCGGATAGTAGTAGAAATTAATAAAGACTACACCATTAACCCAAAGCAAGTACAATTTAGGGGTATTTCTCCTAGTCAGTGGACGGTAAAAATACCAAACCCTCAACAAATCGACTCTACTACAAACATAGGTATTGTAACTCAGTCTCCACCCCTTCCTCCTCAAAGTCCTCAGTATTCACCTCTACCACCTTTATCTCTTCTCACAGGAGAAAGAGCAAGCAATCAAAATAGAGCAAGACCGACTAACTCTGCTCCCATTAATCAAATTACAATCCCTGGTACACCAACTATTGTAGAAGATATCCAAGTAAAAAAAGAGGGAGTAATTCTCAAAACAAGTGGCAGATTACCAGAAATTGAATTAAAGCAGAGTGTTGACCGTACCTGGATGACCATTGATGTCCTCAATGCTACTCTGACTGCCAAGAGTCTGAAACCAAATCAAAGATTTAATAAATCAGGATTAACAATTACTCAGCTAACTCAACTTTCAACTTCACCAGCAGTAGTTCGTCTGACGGTGAGTCTACCAGATACAAATACTCAGTGGCAAGCACGTGCTTATGCAGGTGGGGTAGCAGTATGGCCGCAAGGAGAAGCACCTCCCACAATTAATCAAGCTACTGGTTTTGTTTTGCTTAAGTCAGTGGAATTGAAAAATGGTACTGAGTTAGTGATTACTGGAGATAAACCTCTAAATTACACCAATAGTTGGGATTCTGAAACAGATGCTTATGGAATTACTATATATAATGCTAAGGTCGATGACAGATTAAGGTTACCAGGACGAGAAATTGGTAGTCCTTTAGTTTGGGTAAAAATACGTCAAGAAGATCCAGAAACAGTTACAATCCTGCTTAAACCTGCTACTAACATTAAAATTGCAGAAGTTACTCAGATTAAGGCCCGACAGTTATCCTTACTTATGGGTTGGGGTAGTATCGGAACTGCACCTCCAGGTTGGAGGCCAAATCCTGTAGAGCCATCTTCTAATTCAAGACCTTTACTATTTCCAAGGAGAAATAATTCATTAGGGCAAAATCTACTACCTCGGAATAGATTACCTCGGAATTCCTCTGAAAATTTGCGTCCTAGACGTTGGCCTTTTCCTTTGCCTCGTCCTAATAATCAGGGTTCTAATAACAGTTATTCTCGTTTTCCTTTACCAAATCAATTACCTAAACGTAATGGACAAATAATGATAGTGATAGACCCTGGACATGGGGGACCGACAGATTTGGGTGGGGTAGGTTTGGGTGGTCTACGAGAAAAGGATATTGTGTTACCAATTTCATTGGAGGTGGCTCAAATCCTGGAGCAAAATGATATACAGGTGGTTATGACTCGTAAGACAGACCGGGATTTGGATTTACCACCACGCTCAGAGTTGGCTAATCGGGTTGGAGCAGATTTGTTTGTGAGTATTCATGCTAATGCTATTAGTATGAGTCGTCCTGATGTGAATGGTTTAGAAACTTTTTATTACCAAAGTGGCCATGTGCTAGCACGGTATATTCAGAATAGTATGTTGGAAGCTTTTCCGACAATGAAGAATCGTGGTGTGAAACGGGCACGTTTTCATGTTCTTAGACATACTAAGATGCCTGCTGCATTGGTAGAGGTTGGCTTTGTTACTGGTAATTATGATTCCCTAATACTTGCTGATCCTCGTCAACATAGTCGCATGGCACAGGCGATCGCTCGTGGCATATTGAGATATGTTCAAGCTTATTCTCGGTAAGGGTTTTTATGAGTTTAAGCATATAGTTATCATACAAATGTGAGTAGTATAGAAGCACTTTAGTGATAGGAGATAAATTTTAGATTACTGGACTTATAAAGACTACGGATTTAAGAAAATGTAGAAAAGTTTTTGATAAATGGTATTACTCACTAGAAAAATTTACTTTTTTCAAAGCTGATCTAAGATTACCTTGGTACTCAGATAAGAGTCTATCCCCTTCTTCCTTTTCTAAGTTACTCCAGTGCATCAAAAGTGCTAACTTCACTGAATCACCACTTTTATTTAATAATTCTCCTGCTTTATCCCGACTTAACTCGGTTAAATCTTCAATGATTCTTAAGGCCCGATCACGTAACTTACTATTCTTTACAGCTACATCAATCATACGATTACCATAAACTTTTCTTAATCTAACCATTACTCCTGTTGATAGGATATTCAAGGCCATTTTTGTTACTGTTCCCGCTTTCAGACGGGTTGAACCAGCCAATAGTTCTGGACCAACCAATAACCTAATATCTACATCTACCTGTACGCTGAATTGCTCCAGAGGCACACAAGTAATAAAAATTGTTTTTGCTCCCCTTTGTTTTGCGGCTTCTAAAGCACCATGAACATAAGGGGTTGTAGCACCTGCAGTGATCCCAACTATTACGTCTAGATTGGTGATATGCCGTGAAGCGATCGCTTGATTACCATCTTTCCAGCTATCCTCCAAATCTTCGGAGCTGCGGACTAAAGCTGCTGCACCTCCGGCAATAATTCCTTGTACCAATTCTGGAGGCGTACAAAATGTTGGTGGGCATTCAGCAGCATCCAATACACCTAAACGACCACTGGTACCTGCTCCTACATAAAACAATTTACCACCTTGACTTAAAGCTTCAGTAGTCATATCCACTGCTTGAGCTATTTGTAAACGGGATGAGGCGATCGCTTCCAAAGTCCGATTATCCTCTTGGTTAAACAAGTCTACTAACTCTAAAGAACTTAACTGGTCAAGATTATGACTATTGGGATTAACCTGTTCAGTTAACAAATGACCTCGTTTGTGTAAATTTTTCATATTAAACTTTGACAATTTATGCAAAAAATATTATCCAAGGAAGAATATACAGTATATTTTGGACAAACGATGTACAGGGTAAATGGTGAAAACCACTTATTGCGGACATCTTGACCACATGAATGTACCTTATAAAATAATATGCAAAACTAATTACATATATCTCTAGGTACTAAACAGCTTTTTTTATAAAAATCTCAGGGAAAAAATAATGGTAATTAATTTTGTATAGACACTTGAATTATATATATTAATTACTTATGCAGAAACCAAGTTTGATCAAGAGAATAAAAACTGGTACAACACTTATTACTGTCCGTAATGTACATAATGCAAGTTAAGATACCCGCAATACAAAAATATTACTATTCATGCCTTGCACCTTATTTGTCCAAAATATGTCGTAACTGATGACTAAAATGACTTATAAAAGATCTTCCAATTGACGCTTAATTTTATCTAACTCTGTTTTGGTCTTTTCGGAAGCTTGGTCTATATCTAGTTGCCAATCAGTCTGTTCTAAATTATGCTCTGGAGGAATCTCCAACTGACCTGCTGGTATAACTTGCCAATCATAGTCCACACTCCTACAGAATTCCATAATTTCTTCTTGGTCAAACTCTTCAACTTTCGGACTAGGAAAGTCTTGAGCTTCTAACAATATACCGAAACGGGTCGCATCATCCTCAGATTCAAACATTAATACCTTATTGCGATTATCCATCTGAATTGTATGTATTCCTTCATTTTCAGTTCTAGTATTAAACAATAAAACAAATATTCTCATAATTTTTCCGAACTTGAATAGAGTATTGTTTTGTATATATTAGCTGATAGCTGAATGCTATACTTATAACCAATAAATAAGGCCTTAAGCTTCCTCTTTCAAGAGAGTAAAAAAGAAAATTCTACATTGCAAGCCTCCCAAGATAGCTGGAGATACTGATAACTGAAATGACAAATATGCCTAAAAAAACCAATGACCAAACCCATCTTTCCACCCCTAGAAAATGGACACGAACAATAATCATCAGTGGTTTGGGATTAGTTACTGTCTCAGTATCAGGAGCAATAGCAGGAACCTGGTTTGTACAGAAACAATTAGTTCCAATCATCAGTGAGAATCTAAACAAACAAATACAGAGGCCAGTCCAAGTGGGAGAACTGAAAAAGTTTGGTCTTGGTTACATAGAGTTTGGACCTTCGTCTATACCTCCGACCTTAAGCGACTCAATTAGTGCTTCTACCAAAGCGATTAAAGTCAAATTTTCTCTTGGGGCAATTTTATTGAGAACTGTGAGGCTCGATATTACATTTGAAGAATCTCAGGCTTATCTGCAACAACAACCTGATGGTTTATTTGCTATGCCAAAACTAAAATCGGCAGAGGATTTACCTACCACCTCAAAACCATTTAACTTTGATGTTAAAGTAAATTTCCCAAAACTAAATGTTACTATTAAGCCGTCGGAAAAGGGAAAAGATTCTACCCCAATTTTATTAGATTTAAGTAAAACGGAATTTCACTTTAAAGATAAAGAAAAACGTTGCTTAGTAAATCTTAATAGCAAAGTTATAGATGGTGGCAATTTTAAGGTTAACGCTGATGCTAATCTCAAAACATCAGAAATTAAAGCTAATGTTGTAGCAAAAAAACTGCAATTGCCAATGTTTGCGACCTTAGTATCTACAGTAGAAAGTATTCCTGATGTAAATTTATACAGTGGAGAATTAGATGCCAACCTCCGAGCTCAAGTTAAAATAGCTGACAATATTACAAATATTGTGCAAGATATTAGAGGAAAGGTTAGCCTACAAAAGTTTAAGGCCAGTAGTAGTCTTTTTAGCAATATAGTTAACCTGAACACAGTTGCTAATGTTGCTTGGCCAAAAGTTAATATCGAAAACTTAAATGGGAAGTACGGGAATATTGGCCTCAAACTTCAAGGTGCAGCGGAAACAGCAAAAGATTTAGATTTACAAAATATTAAACTTGATTTGCAAGGGACAGTTTTACCGGTTTCTTTTGAAACTTTATTTAATACTGCGACAACAGAAATTAATGTACTCTCTAATAAGACTACATCAGTAAAAACTAAACAACAGTTACAGCAGATCAGTAGTCAAATTGAAAATATCAAACCTTTATTAGAGGGGAGAGTAAAAACTGATATCAAATTTTCTGGAAGTTTATTTGAACCAGTGGTATCAGGAAAAATTGAGACTACTGAAGTTACTAGGGTTGACAGGTTAAGATTTAAAGATATCGCTACTAAGTTTACTATTAGCCCTCAGTTAAACCAAGATTTTCAACCTATTAATGTGGCTGCAAGTTTCTCTGGCTTACAAATTAATCCAGTGCTAGGGGGTAAAATAACTGGTCAAGGCGCCGTTTTAGAAGTTAACCCACTCTTGAACCCCAAGGTAGGAAGTAAGAAATTAGAAGTTGGAAGTCAGGGTGTAGACAGGTTGCGTGGAACGTCCCTAATGAGTCAGGATCAAGAAAGAACATTTAACCCAACAGTTGACTTAGACTTGCGAGTGCAAAATTTGCCTGTGGAGGCGATCGCTCAACAATACAACATTGCTTCGCCTGTTCCCATGGGCGAATTTTCCACGGAGGTTAAAATTTCTGGTCCTCTAGAAACTCTCAAAGGAAAAATTAAATGGCAGTTACCAAAAGCAGTTTATCCTTTGAGTGGTGCTGTTGATATTATTAATAGTCAGGCAAATATTAAAAATACTGTTGTCAAAATTGGTGGAGGAACAGTCAATA
Source organism: Trichodesmium sp. MAG_R04 (assembly GCA_023356515.1). Lineage (GTDB taxonomy): Bacteria > Cyanobacteriota > Cyanobacteriia > Cyanobacteriales > Microcoleaceae > Trichodesmium. The sequence goes on from JAKQYG010000018.1 coordinate 15,246, forward strand.
TTAATGGCAATGCTAACTTGGAAAACTGGCAACTCAGTGCCACTGCCAATGAAATTAATTTAGATAATCTTGCACCTTTACAACCCTTAGGTTTACCATCAGGATTAGAAGGTATTCTTAATGGTCAAGCTAATTTTTCTGGTCTGATAAGTAAATTTTCAATTAATAGTATTAATGGCAATGGAACTGGCATAGTTAATCTTGCTGGCGGTCAAATTAATCTGAATAGTGAACTAAATAATGGTAATTGGCAAGGAGAAGGAATAGCTACTCAACTCAGTTTAAGTGCTTTAGAAAAAATTGCCAGAAATTCAGATATTCTGATAACTCCTAATTCAATATTGTCTAGTCAAACCGATGGAAAAATTAGTGGTCAAGCAACTGTATCTGGAAATTTAAATAATTTAAGTTTAGCAGGACTAACAGCTAATCTTGATGGAAATCTTAATCTTGCTAATGGTATAATTAATGCTAATGGTAAAGTTAATAATGGTGGATTCCAAGTCTTAGTTAATACTCAAGAACTACCAATCAATCCTTTACTAGATTTAGGCTTATCTGCAGCTAATTCAGGAATCATTACTAACCAGGAAAATTTAAACCTGATTAGAAAAAATATTCCACTAGTTAAATCTATCAATGGTCGGCTAAATGGCAAGGTCAATTTATCAGGAAATTTGACTAACCTTTCCCCAGAATTTTTACAAGAAAATCTCACAGGAAATTTCACAGGAAATCTTAAAATTGAACCAGGAACAGTTAATGCTACAGGTAATTTAAAAAGAGGGAATTTCAAAACCACAGTTCAAACGAATAAAATAGCTCTAAATGCTGTAGAAGAATTATTCACAAAAACAGGAATAGTTTCTCCAGAAAGCAAGATTTTACAAAAAAATACTGAGGTCAAAGTTCAAGGTGGAGCTACAGTATTTGGAAATATTAATAATTTAACTCCTGAAGGAATTACTATTAATGGAAATGGCAAAGTCATTATTGCTGGAGGAACAATTAACGCTCAAGGAAAATTAAATCAAGGAAATTTTCAAGCCTCAGTTAATAGCGATAAATTAGCAGTAAATTCACTTTTAGATTTAGGAGAGTTAATTTTAGAATCTGGGGTAATACCAGTTGAAACTAATCAAATCCAAACTTTACAAACTCAATTTGTTACTATTAAATCGTTAAATAGTCAAGTTAATCTCAGTGCTGATTTTTCTGGAAGTTTGACAAACTTAGCTCCAGAAGCAATAACCGCAATAGCTAAAAGTCAGCTATTTATTGATGAAAATTCAATTAATATTGATGGAAAACTCAACCAAGGTAACTTTTTAGCAAATGTAAAAACAGAAAAGATTAGTTTACGTCCTCTAGAAGAAAAAATCAGAAAAACTGGTTTAGTTTCTCTTCCCACTAATGCAACTTTACCTCCGGGTATAGAAGGAGAAATATTTGGAAATTTAAGCGTATTTGCTAATGTCAATAATTTTAATTCGAAAGCTATAGCTGCTGATGGAAGTGGAAAATTAATAATTGGAAATAACACAATTAATGCTACAGGGAAATTAGATGAAGGAAATTTTGAAGCAGTAGCGATCGCCGACCCTATTCCTCTAAGTTTTGTCAAAAAAATAGCTAAAGAAACAGGAATAGTTACCTCAGAAACTTTAAGTTATTTAGACACAATAAATGGGAATATTATTGGGAATGCTAAATTAGCAGGAAATTTAGAAAATTTAAACCCAGAATCTATAGCTGCTGAAGCAGAAGGGAAACTAATTTTTGCTGAGGGTGGAGTAGTAAATATTACTGGGGAATTAGTAGGTGAAAAATGGCAAGCTTCCGTAGTAGGAGAGCAAATTCCTTTAGAGAAATTTTCAGCAGCATTAGAAAAACAAGAACAGGCGAAACCTGCTGTTACTGCTGTGAGAAAAGCTCAAAAATTATTAGGGCAAGCTGAAAATTTACCTGTAATTGGAGGATTGTTTAATAGTCAAATTGACTTATTAGGAAGTCTAACAAACTTAACTCTAGAAGGGATTAAAGCACAAGTAAAGTTAACACTTTCAAAATTACCAGTTATTCAGAAATATTTCAATAGTTTATTGAGCTGGAATCAGAAACAAATAGAAATAGAAAAAGTTAGTATTCCACCAGAAATTAATGTTAATGGATTAGTAGGTATAGATTTTCCAGTATCAACATCTCCCACTATTTCCGGAATTAATATCAACGTCAATTTATCAGATTTTAACTTAGCATCTTTACCAATAGAAAAAAAAGGTGAATTATTAACAGGTATAGTTAATTTTGATGGCAAAATAATCGGAAAATCTATTACCGACCTTAACTTGGTTGGTGATGTAGTCTTGAGAAATTTAGCAGTAAATAAGGTGGATTTCGATTCTGAGTTATCAGGAAAATTAAATGCTGGAATTACTCAAGGAGTAAACTTTGAAATTGCTGGTAATAATGATCGTCTGGAATTAGTGTTAGATGAAACCTATGTTCCTACTACTTTCTTAGTTAAACGGAACCAGGCAAAACTGGCAGGTGTTAATGAAGAAGAAAATTTTATAGTAACATTAGAAAAATTTCCTCTGGAATTTTTAGGTATAGTACCTGCAGAGCAGTTTGGTATTGGTGCAGTTTCTGGAGAAGCATCCGCAAAAATAGCTGTATCTGATTTGAGAACATTTTTGAGATCGTTTGATATTAACTCTATCAAAGCAGATGGAAATTTAGAGGTGACAAAACCTAGCATTGGTTACATAGATGCTGAAAGTTTCACAGCAGATATAAATTATGCTCAAGGGAAAGCAAGTCTTAATGATGGCACATTGTTATTAGGTGAAAGTCGGTATGTGTTACAGGCAATGGTTGATATTAATTCGCCTGGTGCTCCTTTTGACCGCAAATTTGCAGCTAACCTCAAAATAGAAAATGGAGTTGCGCAAGATATTTTGACCGCCCTCCAATGGTTTGACTTAAAAGATATTGAACGGGGTGTGACAACTCCAAATTATGGCAAGGCAGCAGATGTGCAAACATCAGCAGTAGGTTTTCCAGAAAATACACCAGTAATTATGCAGTTGCGTCGGTTTGCCGAAATTCAAGCTTTACTCCAACAACAGCAAGAAAGCCAAGGACCAAAAACACCTGTACAAATACCACCCCTTAGTGATCTAGATGTCACTTTTTCTGGGGAAATAATGGCAGCAGGAACTTCGCAGTCTGGTGTTGATGGGAAATTTGATATCAAAGGTAGTAATTGGAGTTGGGGAGTTTACAAAATAGATAATTTTCTTGTACAGGGTAAGTCTAAAAATGAAGTCCTGACAGTCAAACCCCTAGAAGTGGAAGTAGGAGAAGCATCGTTAGTTTTTCATGGAGATTTGAGTCCAGAAAATCAAAGTGGGAAACTACAACTAAAAAATGTAGACTTGGCAGAAATGCAGAAGTTTGCCGAGAGTTATGTAGCGCCAAATATGAATGTCAATATTACAGGAAAGTTGAATCTAGAAACAGAATTAGGTGGAAATTTTGAAAACCCCAGAGCTAGAGGTGAAATTAAGATAGTGGATGGAACTCTAAATGAACGACCTATTGAAAAAGCGCAAACTGATTTTAGTTACAACTCTGGACGACTGCGTTTTGGTGGAAATCTTTCTGTAATTGGAGACCCCATTTTATATAGGGGTGATGTACCCATTGACTTACCCTTCGCCACAGTTGCTGCAGGCAGTGACCTAATTAACGTTAGTGTTAATATAAAAGATGATGCCTTCCAAATAGTAAATATTTTGACCGACCAGGTAACTTTAGACTCAGGTAAAGGAAATATATTATTGAAGCTAAAAGGAACATTACAAGAACCACGACCAGAGGGGTATGCCAAATTTGTAGATGTTAATTTAACTGCAGCCGCATTTTCTGAACCTTTAACAGACCTAGAAGGCACAGTTCTCTTTAATGGCGATCGCCTCGAAGTTAAAGAAATTCAAGGAAATATTAGTGATGGTATGGTTGAAGTTAGTGGAGTCTTACCACTTTCCCAGCCCTTGAGTAGCGAAGACCCAGATATCAATAACCCTCTGACCATTAACTTAGACAAACTTAACGTAGACTTTCAAAAAGTCTTTAAAGGCGGTATTGATGGTAAAGTAGTAATTACAGGTGCAGCTTCGCAACCTGATATTGGCGGTCAAGTTAAGGTATCTCAGGGTGAGATATTTATAAACCAAGCAGCAGGTTTAGCAGGAGCAGCAGCAAGAGAAAATCAAACAGATGAAGGAAGCTCTGGTGTGGGAGAATTTAACGTTGGCCTGAATGATTTTCAGTTGTTGTTGACCGATAGTCTACAGATATCTAGTCTAGGACTAGCTAATATTCAAGTTGGAGGTGGTTTACGGGTAAATGGTACCCTCAGCGATATTCGTCCCAGTGGTATGATTAACTTAGAAGGAGGTACAATTAATTTATTTAGTACAGAATTGCGTTTAGACCGCAGCTATGAAAATACAGCTAAATTTATCCCGAATAATGGACTTGACCCCATGCTAGATATACAATTATTAGCATCAGCCTTTGAAACCAGTGGTTCATCAACATCAAGATCGAGTTCGGTATTTTCGGCTGAAACAATAGATGCTCCATCACCAGGCACATTGAATAGTAGTCAAAGAATTAAA
>JAKQYG010000180.1 GCA_023356515.1 Trichodesmium sp. MAG_R04
TAAATGGGGACCCGTAGACATTCCCGTACTACCAACCCTGCCAATAACTTCACCCTGTTGTACAAACTCCCCTGGCTTCACAAAAATTTCTGATAAGTGACCATAGAGAGTTTCCAATGATTTTCTTTGGTGGTCTAGCACAACAGCTACACCATAACCACCTAACCAGTCAGCGATCGCTACTTGACCCGCATAAGTTGCAATTACTGGAGTTCCAGTTGGTGCCCCTAAGTCTGTTCCAGTATGAAACTTTTCATAACCCAATACTGGATGTTCTCTCCAACCAAATAATGAAGTGATAGGTGCTGGAACAGATAAAGGAAATATCAACCGAGTATTACCATTACCAGGTACTGCCGGAGGTCGCATAGTGCGTTTATAATAGGCTAAACCCGACTGCGACATAGGGTTATGAAATAACCCCTGCATCTGAGTCGGTAATACTGCTGCCACTTCCACCCCTTGAGAAGAGTCTGAGTAGTTTGGAGCATAAGAAGTGCTAGCGTAATAACCACTTTTACTGGAAGATGAATTTGAATCGTAACTTGTTTGACTATAACCCGAAGTATCTGAATAATAGCTATTTTGAGAAGAGTAATTTTGCTGACTTTCCCCATACCATGAATTATCAGATGAAGTTTGAGCAGTCCCACTCCAATTATTTGTTGCAGTAGTCGCACTCCAGTTATTAGTCTGAGTGGGTGCGCTCCAATTATTATTATTTTCGGCAACAGCACTCCAATTTTTATCACTTGTTGGATATTGAGCAACTTCACCTGTGGAACGTTCCGAAAAAACTACTGTACTTGGCGCCTCATAACTTTCAGTTGCACCGATCTTGTAATCTGTATCATCTATATAAGCATTAGCCGAACCATCATAGTAATAAAGTTTCTCAGGTTTTGGTAATGTTAGAGGTGGCAAGCCATTTTTGGGTTTCTTTGATAAGTTGACATTAGTATTTTTCGGAGGTGCTACATATAGATTTTTGGGTAAATAGATGGTATTGTCAGGTTCTGGCTCCGGTTCAGGTTTATAGTAACTAGGTGCTGGTTGGGAATAATATGGTTCCGGTTCGTAATAACTAGGTGCTGGTTGAGGAGAGTAATATGGTTCCGGTTCGTAATAACTAGGTGCTGGTTGAGAATAGTAATATGGTTCCGGTTCTGGTTCGTAATAATATGGTTCAGAATAGCTAGGTGAAGCAGAATAATAAGGTTCTGGTGAATAGGATGGTTCTGGTGAATAGGATGGTTCTGGGGAATAGGATGGTGCTGAATAAGATGGTGAGGGAGAATAGCTATCTGGGGCGGACTGATATGATGGTTCATAGTCATATACCTCTATTTCCAAAACCATTTCCCCTAAAACCATACCTTGATTCAGCATCCCCAAACTAGCTAGATAAAAACCCAGCTGCATGAGTAATTTGGTCTGAATCAAATTTTTCTTTTGGTTCTGCTCAAGAGTTATTTTCTGCATTTCAGCATTAGACTCAACTGATTCATTTTGGTTCTCTGTTGACATTATTATTTAGGTTACTTTTTATAAACAATTTAACAGTTTAAGAAATTTTTACTTTGATAGGACTTACAAAAAATATCAAGTCATACAACATCTGTAGGGTCTTTCCGGCCATTTTCCCCTACTAGATATAGTAGTTCTGCATAACTTATTTCTCCCTTGCCACGTTGTCAATCTTATTTTTTCACAATTGGCTATAGCCCAAACTAATTCTACCTGGTTTTAAGTATATTTCTGAAGGTAATATTTGAGACTGAGCTTTTAGGGTAGGTGAACCTGGATTAATTTTTACTTTTAACTCTCCACTATTTGTTACTCCTACAACTTTGCCAAGACGATCTTCTACTAATACTTGTTGCCCTATATTTATGAGTAGTTTATTGTAGGCAGGTAAAATATTTTCTATTCCTGAGTCTAAAAGTTGTTTAATACCAAACTCTAGTCCATGAAAAACTATTGCGGCTAACATTTCTAGGGAAGATATTTCTGGTTGAGACTGGTTTCCATAATAGCTTTGCAGATTAATACCTGTTTCTGGCACAGAATTTGTCCAGTTAATCCCAATACCAATTACTGCCCAAGTAACTTTTTCTTTCTTGACTCTAGTTTCTATAAGAATGCCACCTAATTTTCGATTTTCTAGGATTAAGTCATTAGGCCACTTAATTTTAACTGGTACACCATAATGCTGCAAACTTGAAGCTATACCCCAAACTGTAGATAAGGTTAGTTGTGAAGTCTGAGATATTGATATGTTGGAAGCCCTCGTATATCCCCACCCTTGGGCAAAGGCTACTGACATATATAGTCCACCAATATTTGATATCCAGTTTCTTCCCCATTGTCCCCGACCTGCTGTTTGTTGGGAAGCTATGACTATAGTTCCTGGAGATACTCCTGAGTCAATTAGTTGCCAAAGGGTTTGATTTGTTGAGGGGAGGGTGGAAAAAATACGAAGATGATTAGTTGTTAAACAGTCGAATATTTTGGATACTCTGGTTCCCTGGATATTGGATAGGGAGTTGATGAATTTTTGTTGATTAAATGGAGACATTTTTTTATGCCCCTAAACAGGGCTTGCTGATTAAATTCTCAAAGTATTTACAAATAAAGCTTTTACCATTTAATGGTCCTTCCAAAGTGAGAGATTTTGAATGGGCAATTCTCAGGCATGCTAGTATTTTAGGCAAGAGTTTAACAGAAAAATTGAGGAATAAATATATCCGACTAACGACTCTAAATTCCCATTTCTCCTTATTAATTTACTACTACAAAGAGCAAAAAGACTTTTTAATATTTACTGTATAAATCAGATATTATTCTATCAAACTCAAGAGAACCCAAAATAAAATTTAAACTGTAAACAATAATTTCGATTCTGAATTCTAATGACTATAGCTACTTCTGATTCACAAAAATTAAACAAATCCTACAAAGTGTTGAGTAAAAATGATGTAACTTGGCATTGGAATAAATGGCAAGGGCTGCCTTACCTAACCTGTAGCCTTTTACAAAATTGGCCTCATGGTTTTTTTACTAACCATTTTTTCCCTAGCACACCAACAGAGTTAGTAGAGATATTACATCTCCGTGCTGAGGTGTATCGTCTCAAGCAAATACATAGCAATACTGTACTTGTAGCAGGGAAATCTATTTTTGAAGCTGAAGCAAATTATCCAGAAGCTGATGGTTTACTAACTGAAAAAGCAAAACAAGCAGTTTGGGTTTGTACTGCTGACTGTGTTCCTGTTCTAATTGCTGACCAAAAAACCGGACAAGTTGCTGCTGTTCATGCCGGTTGGCGTGGTACTGCTGCCAAAATTGTTCCCGTGGCATTGGCAGCTTTTGAGGCCCACGGAAGTCAATTATCTGATTTGTTAGTTGTACTTGGCCCTGCTATTGCTGGAGAGGTTTATCAAGTCTCTGAAGAGGTAGCAGCTCAAGTAGGAATGACTATTTTTTCAGGAACAGGGAAAGCAACCATTAAAGATACTTTGCATTTTCTGGAGCTTTTGCCTAACTCGCCAATTTTATCAGATCCTGAACCGGGAAAAGTTCGCTTAGATGTTCGTTTGGTTAATATCTTACAATTACAACAATTAGGTATTGGTAATCAACAAGTGGCGATCGCTCCTTATTGCACTTATCAACAACCAAACTACTTTTTCTCTTATCGGCGTGAAAAACAAAAAAAAGTGCAATGGTCAGGAATAGTTAGTCGCTAAGATCAAGTCATTTTAGTTATCAGTTATTAAAAGCTAAAAATCAAAAGTAATACAAATTAATGATAGGTTTTTAGAAAAGTAGTGTGTACTTTTGAAATTACTTTGTTTATGTAAGTGAAATTCAATACTTACTTAATATAACCAAGCTTTACCTTTTGTACTTGGACATCCTTATATTGTTTTCCTTGTCTTAGACCTAAGACCTTAAAACTTACCTTCTTGATAGTCGATAAGATCATCTTCAGTCTTAAGGTTATTTAGTAATTTATGCAGGGATATTAGTTTAGTTAACCAGGTATATTGTTGTAAAAGTGGATAAAATATAAAGTAGTATAATTGAATCTTGTGTCGCAGTTTAAAAAAATATTAATAAACTCCTATGAGTGATCAGAGTCATTATCAACAACTTGGTATAACCGAAAATGCTTCTTTTGAAGAAATTCAAGCAGCAAAAGAAAATTTGAAGCAACAGCATGGTGAGGATCAGAAAGTAATGGAAAATATTGAAGCTGCTTATGATGCTATTTTGATGGACCGTCTAAGGTTGCGTCAGGAGGGCAAAATTAAAGTACCTGAGCGTATTAGATTTCCAGAGAGGCAAACAAAAAAGGCATCTAATACCGTGACTCCAAATGAAACTAATGAGGGGCCAGTTTGGCTACAAAGGTTGATTGACACTCCTAGTCAAGGGGATATTTTATGGCCTGCTGGTATATATCTGGCCTTGGGCGCAATTAGTCTTTATTTTGGGCCCAGTCAGTCTTCTAACTTACAACTAACCTTGGCTTTGGGAGTTGGAAGTTGTCTTTATTTCCTTAACCGGAAAGAAAATAAGTTTAGCCGCGCTGTTTTATTAACAGTTAGTGCTTTAATTATTGGATTGATTTTAGGGGGAATGCTGAGTCCTTTAGGAATTAGTTTAGGAACAAAAACATTTATTACTTTGGTAACTTTTTTGGTGTTATGGATGGTTAGTTGTTTTTTGCGTTAGTTATCAGCATTTAGCTATCAGTAATCAGTCATAAAAATTAAGTCAGGCATTAAATATTTGAGTCTAGACATAAGGAAAGCTAGATTATAGCCTCGTAAGCATTTAACTAATAGCTGATAGCTGAGTGCTTGTTTGCTAGTTATAATTTATGAATCATCCAAAAAGGAAATTGCTGAGTAGGTTCTAAACCAACCCCATCAATATTTTTCTGAGCAAATACATAATCTTTATCTAACCATAATGGGATAAAAGGAACATCTTCTACTAATAATTCTTGGATTTCTCTAAAAATAGCTTGGCGCTTTTCTGAGTTTTGCTCTTGACGTTGTTGTTTGATTAATTGATTCATCCGATCACTATAATAAAATGAACCTTGAAATTGACTAGCTCCTTCTTCGCAACCTTTTTCTTTTGTACCTTTGGTGCATTCTAAAAATGGTTGGATATAATTATCCGCATCAATAAAGTCTCCATACCAGTCTAAAATAAATGTTTGATATACTCCTTTATCTAAATTTTCATAAGCCGTAGCTGCTTCCACACTATTCAATTCTAATTGCATTAAACCTTCTAATTTTTGCTCTACATATGCTTTTAATGTACTAGCTGTTAATTGCTTCTTAGTGGAATTTGCAGGATACCAAATTTCTATTATGGCAGGGTTTTCTAGAGAATATCCAGCTTCTTTTAATAATTCCTTAGCTTTTTCAAAATTTCCATCTCCATTATTTTCTTGAAACACTGGTTTATAGCTATTAAATTGTGTAGGAATTAGACTATAAACTGGTTCTCCTTTACCTTGTAAAACTCGTTTATTTAGTAATTTTCTGTCAATAATGGATGCCAAAGCTTTTCTAACAGCTTTGTTATTTAATGGTTCTGAATTAAGATTTAACACCATATAATTAATTGTCTTACTATCTGTAGAAATTACTTGCCATCCTTGACCAGTAGCTTCTGTTTCTAAATTAGTCATTTGCTCAGCATCTAGAGACAAATAAGCTAAATCAATAGCCCCCGTTTTAAAGGCATTAAAGAGGTTAGCTGAACTAGAAAATATTTGAATGTCAATTCCTTGATTTTTTGTTTTTTCTCCCCAATAATTTTCAAATATATCTAATCGTAAAATATCAGTACCATACTCAGCTAATTTATAGGGACCAGAACCAATAAATGTATCAGGTTGAAATTGATTTTCACCTATAGTATAAGCTTGTGGGGAAACAGCACACAAACCAGAAAATGCTAACAAAGAAGTGAAGGCTGCAAAGGGTTTTTTCAACTTAATTGTTAATTGGTATTCTCCTGTAGCTTCTACTGATTCTACAGTATTAGTTAACAAAGAAGAAGGTGAACCACTATTTTTAATAAAGCGTTTTAAAGAAAAGGCCATTGCTTCAGCATTGAAGGGAGTACCGTCATGGAATGTCACCCCTTGACGAATGGGAATAGTATATGTTATGCCATCTTTGCTAATTTCTGGCATTTCTGTTGCTAGTTGAGGTACAAGTTCCGTTGTTCCTAACTTGTAATCATAGAGGCGATCGCCTAAATTATAGAGTAAGTTACCAGATATTACTTCATAGGCATCTGCAGGATCAATAGTGCGAGGTTTTAAAGTTGTGCCTATAGTAATACGATTTGTATTCGTTTCAATCTTTAGGGTATTATCAGGGTTATTTTGAGTTTGGCTACAACTAATGACCAGAAAACAGCAAAGACAAAACAAGCCAATAAATTGAATGATTTGCCAAGAAGAGTTAACTGACTTAAATGATTTATATTTTTCCATGAAAACTAAGCTGTTTAGTATTTCAATCATAATATCCAATTTTTGTCATGGCTAATAGCAAGAGGTAATATAAAATCTAGAAGCACGACAGCATCAATTATGGGAGCGATTTACGGAACAAATGGCCACTTCCCCTAAATGATGGAAACTATTGTCTGGAAATTTAGATTAGAACTTACCCAGAAATCTGAAATTATATACAGCACATTTCGAGCAAATGATGTAGAAGGTAGATGGGGAAAATCATGTAGTGCCAACGTCTTGGCTGCGTAGATGTACCTCATAATAACGGAAAGCGCTGTAACATTTGTAGGAGCTCCTACCACATAGGATGGTTATCCGTAACTCCTGATATCATAGTGCTATTGATAAAAGCCAATTAGTTAACTGATAATCACTTCACGAAAATGTCTACAAACCTCTGGACTCGCCCTCATATCCTCTCTCTAGCAGAATTCACACTCACTGAATACAACATCGTATTAAAAACAGCAGCCAGTTTTCAAGAAGTTCTTGGTCGCCGAATGAAAAAAGTACCTGCATTACAAGGTCAAGTAGTAGCAAATTTATTCTTTGAACCCTCAACACGCACCCGTAATAGTTTTGAATTAGCTGCCAAACGCTTATCTGCCGATACCCTAAATTTTGCCCCAGGAACCTCCTCTCTTAGCAAGGGAGAAACTATTCTTGATACAGCAATGACCTATCTAGCAATGGGAACAGATATGATGGTCATCAGACATCAAAATGCAGGAGTTCCAGCAGCGATCGCCTCTGCCATGGAGCAAAACGGTCATCGAGTTCGAGTTCTTAACGCTGGAGATGGTCAACACGAACATCCTTCTCAAGCTTTACTTGACCTATTTACTATTTGTAAGTTATTAAATTCAACTGAACCCAGAATAGAACTATTAGAAGGAAAAAAAATTGCTATTGTAGGAGATATCCTTCACTCTAGAGTAGCACGTTCTAATATTTGGAGTTTAACAGCTTCTGGTGCAGAACTACATTTAGCAGCAACCCCCACTTTACTGCCCAAATATTTTGCTGAATTTGGCAAACTTAGACCTAATAAATTGTTTCTACATTGGGATATCGAACCTGCCTTAGAAAAAGCTGATTTTGTAATGACTTTACGTCTGCAAAAAGAAAGAATGAGCCAACATTTACTGCCAAGTTTACGAGAATATCATCAACTATTTGGCATTACACGCGATCGCCTTAAACTTTGTAAACTAGGAGTCAAAATATTACATCCCGGACCTGTTAACCGAGGAGTAGAAATTAGTTCTGAGTTAATGGACGACCCACAGTTAAGTCTAATTTCTCAACAAGTCACCAGTGGTATTGCTGTAAGAATGGCTTTACTATATCTTTTAG
>JAKQYG010000181.1 GCA_023356515.1 Trichodesmium sp. MAG_R04
CGAAAACCCTTGGCGGGTTTTCCCCTGATGCCCTGGTTGCCCTCCCGGTGGTCTCTTTTTTTTCTCACAGTTTGAACCATCTTCAGAGTGTTTGGATTTTTCTGATTTTTTGAGCAGGTCTATAGATTTATAAGCACTAGGAATTTCATCAATAACACCTCCATCCTTCCGGCATTCTACTCCTTCAGTTTGCTTCACTAAATCATCAACAGAAAAACGGTTTTTAGCTTGAGTTCGAGACATTAATCTGCCTGCACCATGACTACAACTACAATAACTTTCATGGTTTCCTTTGCCTGTAACAATAAAAGATTTTGCCCCCATTGAACCAGGGATAACTCCATAGTCTTCTTTCCGCGCTCGTACAGCACCTTTACGAGTTACATAAACTTCTTAACCAAAATGCACTTCTTTCTCAGCATAATTGTGATGACAATTAACTTCTAATAAGGGTTTTGTTTGCTTACCTCCCACTAAGTGCTTTTCAATTATTCGCTTAAAACGAGCCATCATTACGTCTCTATTGAACCGAGCATAATTTTGTGCCCATTGTAAGTCGCGCCAGTAAGCTGCAAATTCTGGTGTACCTGTGACAAAGTGGGCTAAGTCTAAATCTGGTAATTTTGTATCTGCCAATTTTGCTAATTCCTTGGCAGTGTTAATATGACATTGAGCTAATTTATTACCAATATGACGAGAACCTGAGTGTAACATTTACCAAACATTGTTTTCTGTATCCAGACAAAGTTCGATGAAGTGGTTTCCTCCACCTAGAGAACCCATTTGTTTGAGAGCTTTACTTTCTAGGTTTTTTACTCCTGGATGTAACTCTTTAAACTCTCTCCAATTTTGCCAGTTAGTGACAGATTTTTCGATTTCTTTGTTATCAGAAAATCCTACAGGAATAGCTGCTTCTATATCTTGTCTGATTTTTTTTTGTTTGCCTTCTAGTTGGTCGGCAACAAAAGGCATTTTTACTGCGCACATTCCACAACCAATATCTACACCTACAGCAGCAGGAATAATTGCTTCTTTTGTGACAATTACAGAACCTACTAATGCACCTTTACCTAAACGGACATCTGGCATTAGAGCAACGTGTTTGAACACAAATGGCAAAGAGGCTACATTTTTGGCCATTTTGTGTTCTTGATGCTCTAGGGGATGATTTGCCCAAGACAATACTGGTTTTGGGGTTGAGAGGTCGAGTTTTTCGTATGGCATATTTGATTTTTTATCTATATCTATATATGTAACATATTACATAACAAAAATATTACAATGGGATAATATCATGTCCGGTAGCATCGGTATTGTAAGGTAAGGGCAAGGAATAAGGAAGAGGGAAGAAGAAAGAGGGGTTAAAAGTAGGAAAAAACTTAAATTTCCTATAGATATTAACCCTTAGGTTTACACAAACGATACTAGCGGACATGATATAATTGGTAATTTAGAGATATAGCAATTCTATTTTATTCGTGTCAAAAATTTTGCAACCTATTTAGGAATTGCTATAGTTTTCATTATTAATTATTAATTATTAATTATTAATTATTAATTATCTACAAAGCGACTGGGAGATAATTGCTGGATAATCTCATCATTTCCCCCTGCTACATAATTAGCAAATCTTTTAGCTAGGGGGGGAACCAGGGTGAATGGACTACTAAAGCCAGAAAAAATATGTATTCCTTCTAGATTAGGAATAGCTCCTATCAAAGGTAAGTCGTCAGCACTGTATGCTACTAGGCAGTGATGCCAGGTTGCTGGTAAATCTTCTAGTGCTGGCAAAACTTTTCCTATCTCTACTCGCATAGTGGCTTCACTTTGAATAGGATCAACTTTAGCGTGGGGGTTAGTGAGTACGCGGGAAATTTGACCTATTCTAATGCTATTATTTTTAAATTGAATTACACCAGGGTCTAAGCTCAACGGTACAAATTCATGATCAGGTTTATCCCACATCTGCTCAAGCTTAACTGTACTTGTAGCAGTTTCATAATTTAAACGACTTATTACTGCTGGCAAAACGGTAGTATTTAGTTGTAGTTCTACAGGAGGAGTTTCTAACATTTCGGCATGGGTGAAATAAATATGAGTAGAAATACCTGCTGACTTTAGGAAGTGACGGGAAATTCCTCCTGCACAAATAACAACATTAGCTGTGTGATAAGTTTTGTCTCTAGTGTATACTCCAGTTATGCGTTCGTGGTAGTTATGCGTTGTATTATTGCCAGTTTTGACTAACCCAGTTACCTCTGCAATTTCAATTTGACCTCCTAACTTGGTAAATGCTTGAGAGTATCCTAAAGTTATAGCCTTTGGAGAAACATGACCCTGAATAACAGCAAAAGCTCCTATGATTGCCTTTTTATTTAGTAAGGGTTCTATTGTACAAGCTTCTTCTACACTTATAAGGCGGGGTAAAATATTACACTGGGAGAAATTAGTAGCTATTTTTTCTGGGTCATCTCCTGGGGCGATAGTTAATAATAAATCTAACTCTCGAAACTGGGTATCTGCTTCTAACTCTTCAGATAGATAATGATGGCGTTGTTTTCCTTCCTGAAAAAGTTGTTTAATCAAATTTGTAGTACCGAACCAGTAGGGCAAACTACCATAACTATAACGAGTTGCATTGTTTAAAGTAGAATATTTTTCTAACAGGAGTACAGCAAAACCTTTTTTTGCCAGTTCATAGCTAAGAGCTGCTCCGGTTATACCACCCCCGACTACAATCCAATCGTAATTTTTCATAGGTCTTTTAATATAACACTTTCCTGATATGATATATTGATCATAAATTATTATGTGAAATTACATGTCTTCTTGAAAAGACCTGTCACTTCTGTTCCTTCTGCTTCCTGTCTTGAAAAAGCAGATTTTTCTCACTCTTCAGATAAGATGGCTATAGTAGGCATTTAACTAATAACAAACATTAGATTATTTAGCAAAACAATTATGCAGTTTATCAATGAGTTTTTCAATATAAATACTATACTTATATTACTTTCAAGTATATTTTGGCCTATCCTCAGCCAAGCACAGTTGCCTCGTTTTGATTCTCCCATACCTAAATACCCTACTCAAGAAAAACAGCCTTTGACTATATTGCCATCAAATACTTTTCACAGTCAGCCTTCAAAACAATCAATTATTAATGGTTCAACACCTCCTTTACCAATAGAAAGACAATTGCCTATTAGAATTATCAAACCTGTAAATGGTTTTGTAAATATTAAACTCACAAATAAAACTGCTGCTCAAATTTCTTATGAGGTTATTGGAGATACCAAACAACGTCAGTTATCACGAAAATCAGAAGTTGTTTTAAGAGCATTGAAAGTGCCTGTAAATATTACTTTTTATCGGGAGACGGGAGGATTTTTATTTATACAAACACTTTTCATTGCTGAAAATGATATTTTAGAGCTAATTATGACTGAAACTAATGATTTCAATTTGGATAAATCTAGTTTGTTAATTGAGGAAACTGGAAGTTTATTTTTAAATTAGTTACTAGCTTAAATACTAATATTTTAAGTATATTAATATACGTTAAAATTAATTGAAATTTAAATATCTTTCGATTAGAATAATAGCAACAATATCATCTATTGCTTTAGGCGGGATTCGCATTCCAGGTGGAACTAGGCGTATAAATCCTTGAGGGGGATATATTTCCCAGTAGCGATCGCGAGCTTCTAAACTACTATAGCGTTCATCTATTTTTATTATTGGTATTTTTTCTGAGATAATTTCTGTGAGGTTTTGTTGCCAAATTTTTGATGTGGTTTGATCGCCTATAATAATTAAATTAATGTCAAACTGTTGACTTAGTTTTGTAATTGTTATAGTGATTTTGGCAGAATCTACGACTTGGTTATAATGCAATTGCCTATTTTTATCCATAATTGCAATTCCACATTTATCACGACCAGGGTCAAATCCTAAAATCATGTTTGAATATTTTTTATTTATGACTAGATTAATGCTTTCTCTTGATATTTTTTTTGGACTAAAAAGGCTCAGTTTTTATATATTTAAACTACTTATTGTTGTACTCCTCGTTCATAGAAAAAGCCATTCTAGACTCTAAGCTCTAGCTTACTAATAAGCATTTTAAGTGAATTTGTACTTATTCTTTCTAATATTTTTTGATACTCTATTTGTGATTTTTCAATTTCTTTTCCGAGTGTTTCTTTTTTGTTGTATAACTTTGCTCAATTTATTTTGAGTTGAATTAAGTTCAGCTTTAATTCTAGCTTTTTCTGCTTTAGCTTGATTTAATTGGTCTTGGATTATTTTTAGTCTCACCTCTGCTTGAGCTTTTTGGGCTAAAGTTTTCTTGAAAGATTGATTGACTTTATCTAACTCAGCTAGAGCTAATTTTAAGTCATCTCTTAATCTTTGTAATTCATTCTTGATTTGAGTTATTTCTAATTTAGCTTTTGTTAATTCCTTACTAGTTTTATTAAGCTTCGTTTGGATTTCATCTATTCTAAAAACACCTTTTCTTAACGGTTTGCTAGTTGCAAATAAAATAACTAAGGTTAAAGCAGAAAGAATACTACCAGTAATCATAGTAACTAATGCAGCAGTATGGCGAGGTCTGAGGTTAAATAGTTTTAGTCTTGCTTTGCCTACTTTTGTACCTACGCGATCACTAATAATAGCGATTACACTACCTAAAAGCAAAATTGCCAATACTAGGATAACACCTGCTGTCATTAATACCTGCTTATAAAAGTTTAATTCTCAGGATACGTTTTGATGATTGTTTCAAATTATTAACCTATATTCGGATATAGGCAGCAATTTATTTAACTACCATATTTAGTACATTACTATATATTCTATATTTTCTGTTTTATATAAGGCAATCTTGATTAAGAAAGTGAATTAAATAATACCAGAAATTTATGGTTTGTGGTTGGGAAACTCCTTAAGTATAGCAATGAGTACTCACATATTTACATATTACTGTTGTCTTTAAATGTAATACAAATCTCTGCTACTATTAACAATGCTTTCACATATATTACATTAGTAGTATTTTATACTATGCAAACAGACCAGCGCACTTTGCCATATAATTAACTTCCTCCCGCTTTATTTTGTTCTCATTCCTTACTCAATTAATTGTAGTGGATTTTATTAAAGATGAGGTAAAGCTATCTCTTGACAGATGTCCACCGGACAAAGGTTTGATCGTCAATATTTTTAGAAGTATTTATTTTAATTTTTTAATCAGGCAAATTGCTGACTTAAAGCCACTGGGTTATGTACTGTTATTTTCTTTTTATGAATAGATATCATTTTATCTTGCCGGAGGTCTCCAAGCAGACGAGTAACTGTCACTCTTGTTGACCCAATTGCTTCTGCAATTGCTTGGTGAGATAATTTCAGGTCAATTGTAATCCCGTTTTTATTAGGGACTCCAAAATCTCGACAAAGGATTAACAAAAAGTTAACCAGTCTAGAACCCATATCTCGGTGTGCCAAAGTTTCAATCATCATTTCTGTTTGTAAAATTCTGGATGATAGTCCACGCAATAAAATCACTGATAGTTCTGGATCTTCTTTCAGAGCTTTTTCTACCTGGTCAATTGGCACTGATATTAACTCTACTGGGGTAAATGCTACTGCATGGTAGAAACGGTCGGATTTATGGCCGGTAATTAGAGACAATACACCAAATACGCTATTTTCCCTAAGTAAGGCCACTGTAACTTCGTCTCCTGCTTCATAAACTCTAGATAATTTAACTGCGCCTTTAATTAAGACGTAGACTCTTTCTGCAGGATCTCCTGGAAAAAATATTGTCTTGCTCCGTTCAAAAGTTTCTACAACTGGTGGATATGACCCACCAGATATATTACGGAAAACAGATGCTAGCGGTCTATCATGGGTCACGAGCAATTTCCTTACACTGCTTCATAAAACTAATTATAAAATGTTACAACCTATTGACATTGCCATGTTTATTTCGAAACAAAAAATTGAATTTTAAAATCTGGTTTATAGGTACTATCGTTGCTAGATGACAAATATATAGTATGGTGGAATAACATCAATTTGTAATAAGTTATAACAATATTAAATCGAAAACATTTTATCTGATTTAAAGATTAATCTAGAATAATTTATGGTATCATGCTGAGTCTAAATGGAAAAAATGCTCTGGTGACAGGGATTGCAAATAATCGTTCTATTGCTTGGGGTATTGCTCAACAACTTCACAAAGCTGGGGCTAATTTGGGAGTTACTTTTCTACCAGATGATAAGGGTAGATTTGAAAAGAAGGTTTGGGAGTTAGTAGAGCCTCTGAGTCCTTCTTTATATTTACCTTGTAATGTTCAGGATGATGAACAAGTCAAGGCTACTTTTACTCAAGTAGGGGAAAAGTGGGGTAGGTTAGATATTTTGATTCATTGTTTGGCTTTTGCTGGTAAGGAGGAATTGTCTGGGGATTTTAGCAAAACTACTCGTGAAGGGTTTACTCGAGCTTTGGAAATTAGTTCTTATTCTTTGATTGATTTGAGTTCAGAGGCTAAGACATTGATGACTGAAGGAGGGAGTATTTTAACTCTAACTTACTTGGGTGGGGTGCGAGTTGTTCCTAATTATAATGTTATGGGAATTGCTAAGTCTGCTCTGGAAATGAATGTGCGTTATTTGGCTGCGGAACTTGGTCACAAAAATATTCGGGTCAATGCTATTTCTGCTGGTCCAATTAGAACTTTGGCTTCTTCGGCGGTTGGTGGTATTTTAGATATGATTCATCATGTGGAACAGGTTGCTCCATTGCGTCGTACGGTGACTCAAATTGAAGTTGGTAATACTGCTGCTTTTTTATGTAGCGATCTGGCAAGTGGAATTACTGGTCAGGTTGTTTATGTGGATGCTGGTTATGAAATTATGGGGATGTAGATGTTTAAAGTTTAGAAGTGAATCAAGTAATTAGGGTTTACTGAAAGAGTCTTTTTAAGAACTAGGGGAGTGGGTAGGGACTTTACATGTAACGTCCGTATAGATGAAGGGAGAATGATAGAGGAAATAGTCGGATATATTTATGTCTTGATTGATTGTTCCGCAATTATCTCGCCTAATATTATAACATGGTTGAGGATTTTGGAGGTGATACCAGACAATTTTTTTGAAAAAAAAATACTTCGGAATAAGCTAAACTCCTGATTCTATGAGTACTATTATTTCGTAGAATGATTTACCGAAAAATTGGGTTTAAAGCCTCGTCCTTCTAGGGCGACTTTTTATTTTATTTTTTTCCACAGGTTATGTTATCATGCTTTTTAGTTCACAAGAAATATATTAGTCACGGGTGGGCAATCCGAGAAAAAAAACGGACAGGGAGGCCAGCAGCCAGACTACTGCCAAAGTAGCAGCAGCCTGTGAGATGTCAACCCGCCGAGGGGCTACGGCTCGGTAAGAATCTCCGTGCCTTTAGGCCGGAGAGGATGTCAAAAAAAAACCTTAACTAGAACTAGGATTGGCTTTATTTGGAAGTCCCTAGGAGTGTGATATTTTTTATCATTCTCTACATAAGAAAAATTTAAGATTCAATATTTTTATTTTTATTATGCAGATAAGCGATCGCCCTTCTTCAGCTACCTCACCAATACTGAATTTGCCGACCAGGATGGGTTCGGTGAAACGGAAAACTAGGGAAACTGATGTGAGTGTTAGTCTTAATCTTGATGGTGTGGGTAATTGTCAGGTTAATACTGGTATTCCTTTTCTGGATCATATGTTGCATCAAATTTCTTCTCATGGACTGATTGATTTGGATGTCCATGCTGTGGGGGATATTGAAATTGATGACCATCATACTAATGAGGATGTGGGGATTACTTTAGGCCAGGCTTTAA
>JAKQYG010000182.1 GCA_023356515.1 Trichodesmium sp. MAG_R04
ATGTGATTGACAAGACTAATGAAACTTCGGGGCGGGTTTTTCCAGTGATTTTAGATGTCGAAGATCCTGAGTTTTATGAAAGACTAGAAGTTTGTGTGAAGAATAATGAAAAGTTGACAGTGATCGCTAATTCTAATCAGCCAGGTTTTATGAAGTTTTTCCAGAAGTTACCTCTGTATATTTCTAATGGTTGGCAATTTTTGAAGTTGTATTTCATGAAGCCAATTGAAACTGCTACTATGCAAAGTTCTGTTCGTTAAGAAAGTTCATAATTAATTTTTTGATTTGGATAGCCTTGTTTGATGTAAGGCAATTTTTTTTTATTGACAGGACTTAGGCAAATTCACCTTGAAAATGCCATATCTAGGGGCGAATGGCATTCGCCCTCACCCTCTTGTAGTGCCCGTGGGTAAGTCCTGATTGAGTAAAAGTAATTCCCACAGTCATAAAGCACATTTACGATCCTTCTAAATCCCTCTTTTTAAGGGGGACTTTTTATTGCTTGATAAAGGAGGGATATAAAAACTATACCTCATAGCAAAACTCCTATCCTACAGGGATTTTACCGAAAAATTGGGTTTAAAGCCTCGCCCATAAGCGGGGGACTTTTTAGTTGATTTTTGTTCACAAGCTTAGTCCTTCTTGCTTTTTAGTTTACAAGAAATATATTAGTCGCGGATGGGCTTACCGAGACAAAAAACAGACATTGAGGCCAGTAGCCAGACTACTGACAAAGTAGCACCAGCCGGTAAAATGTCAACCCGCCGAGGGGCTATGGCTCGGTTGTTACCCAGTGCCTTTAGGCCGAGGAGGATGTCAACTGTTAAATATATACCTCTGGCTAAAACAGAAGAATAGCTGGAGTCTCAAAGAAAAACAAATATTACATAGCTGAGGAGCTTTTTTGCTGGCTGTGCTGGCTTTTCTAGGTTTGTGTAAATTATGGTTGATCTCGGGTCAAAGCCACCTGGGTAATTCGCGATTCGCGCTGGCAGTGACTCAAAACGGTTAGATGCTATCAAGAAAGTCTTTACAAATATGGCCGAAAAAGCAGACAGAATATTTATGGACAAATAAATATTCATCTCCCATCTATCAGAATGCTTTTAGGGACTTGAAAAAAGCATTTTCCCGTTGGAGAGAGCCTAAAATAAAAGCAGAGTTACCTCGTTTTAAAAAGAAAAAACATCACTTTAAGGTGTCAACCCGCCGAGGGGCTACGGCTCGGTAGGAGACCCAGTGCCTTTAGGCCGGGGAGGGTGTCAAAGCATATTTCTGATTTATATAGCAATAATTGTTTATTGAATCTTGATGTTAGGTTGACGAATTTCTTGCCATAATTGTTGATACTGTTCAATTGTACTCTTTTCTAATGGAGCAAGAAATTCACTTTTTTGGATAATTTCTTTAGGGGGAAATAATAAAGGATTATTGTTAATTTCAGGCAGAACTGGAGAACTAGCTTGGGTTAGTAGTGACATTTGTTTTGCTATCTGAGGCTGCCAACAAAAATCAATCCATTTTTCTGTTAAATAAGTCTCAGCACTATCAGTAGGCTTAACCCATAAATTAGCCCATAAAGCTGTTCCTGACTGAGGCAAAATAGCAGCAATTTCTTTACGTTTTTTGAGTAATGGTAAAATATCATTAGACCAGCCAACTGCTAACCAAGTATCTCCAATAATTAATGATTGTAAATAATTGTCAGAACTATAAAATTTAACTTGTTGATTTAGTTTAACCAATTCCGATTTTAAATTTTCCACCTGATCAATATTTTTAGTATTGTAGGATTGGCCTAATTTTTTCAGCGTTAAACCAATAACTTCTCTAGCTTGATTGAGCAAAGAAATATTACCTTTCAATTCTTTTCGCCACAGGTCTTTCCAGTCTTTAGGTTGCCATCCCAAAGCTTTAAACTTATCAACTCGATAAGCAATTAAAGTTGTACCCCACTGATAAGGTGCTGCCCAAATTTTTCCTTGGGTATCTATATAACCTTGATTATTACGTGTAACTAAATCATGGCATTTTTTTGGTAATTTATTCCACCTTGGTAAAGATTTAGAATTAAGAGGTCGAATTAATTCTTGTTGAATTGCATTTGCTAACCAATAATCTCCTAAAGTAACTAGATTAGCAATATATATATTTTCTGTTTTATTTGTAGATGATTGCTCTTTTTCTAACAAAGACTTTTTATGCCAACCTTGAAGCAAAGAAAATAATTCAGTTAAGCTTTCTTGAGGTTGAAAACTTAATTTAGGGCGAGATGTTAATTCCCCTCGAAATTTCGACACCATTTGAGCAGGAATAGTGTTTTTTAACAGTTTAATTTTTAAATCTGCTTGGGTTTCACATCCTGCCAAAAATTCAGTTAAAGCTATTGCCGTTGTCCCAATTAAAAAATCCCGTCGTTTCACCTTTTCTGATTATTTAAAATAAAATACATTTTTCTAAATATTGACCAATTATTTTTTCTTCACTAGCACAGGAAATAACAGTTTGTCGTAACCGGTATTTATGGCCTAATTGTTTTATTTCTTCCTCCAATACAAACATATTATACTCTGTTTAAAGACGTAATGTTTTAAATTCAGATAGGTAATATTTAGCTATTATGAGCTTGGTTATGGCACAACCATCATCGCGATATAAAATTGAACCTTTTCTAATGTTTGTTGGTTATAACTTACTTCTTTTTCCATTAAATTATTATTATATTGGTTTATTTACCATGATTTATTGATATTGTCAAAGTTATTTTTGAACTTGTTACTATTCTTATCTCATTTAAAACATAGAAAGTTATCACATGGACAGTCGCCGCCCACTTATGGGTGAGGCTTTCAGCTCAATTTTATGATAAATTGCTAGAACCAAAACCATGTAGGGATGTTCCATGAAACATCCCTACCTTAACCTACCTCAATTAAAACTGCTCAAAAAGTATTAACTTGTAGCATTACTTAACCTCAGGTGCATACATCGGTAACTCAGGCACATCTTTTAATGCCACCTTTTCAGACTCCATCAACAAAGGCACAGAATCTCGCAACCGTGCTGTTAACTCTACAGTTGTTGCATCATAAATCTGAGTTACAATTTTAGGATACAAACCTATACCAATAATTGGCACTAACAAACAACCAATAATAAACACCTCACGGGGTTCCGCATCCTTAAGAACTTCTTGTTCTACCAACTTTTTATTCTCAGGACCATACAAAATTTCCCGCAACATTGACAACAGATAAATAGGAGTCAAAATCACTCCCACTGCAGCCAAGAAAATCACCAATACTTTGAAAGTTGGATTATAAGCATCACTGGTAGCAAAACCAATAAATACCATCACTTCAGCTACAAACCCACTCATTCCTGGTAAGGCTAAAGAAGCCATGGAACAAGTTGTCCACATAGCGAACACTTTTTTCATCTTCTGACCGACACCACCCATTTCATCCAAAATCAAAGTATGAGTACGATCATAAGTAGCTCCCACCAAAAAGAACAAACTCGCCCCTATTAAACCATGGGAAATCATTTGCAGTACAGCTCCACTCAAACCAATATCAGTAAAGGAAGCCATCCCAATTAACACAAATCCCATATGAGAAATTGAAGAATAGGCAATTTTCCGCTTCAGATTTCGTTGAGCAAAAGAAGTCAAAGCAGCATAAACAATATTTACAACTCCTAAGATTACCAAAACAGGAGCAAATACCGCATGAGCATCTGGTAACATTCCAGCATTCATCCGCAGTAGGGCATAACCACCCATTTTTAGCAAAATACCTGCTAGTAACATATGAGCAGGTGCTGTTGCTTCCCCGTGGGCATCAGGTAACCAAGTATGTAATGGAAAAATGGGTAACTTCACAGCATAGGCAATTAAAAAAGCTGCATATAATAATAGTTGCAGGTTAAAAGCATAATCTTTAACAGCGATCGCCCTCATATCAAAGGTAATAGTATCGCCATAAAATGCCATTGTTAACGCTGCCAGCAAAATAAACAATGAACCGCCCGCTGTATAAAGGATAAACTTAGTTGCTGCATATAACCGTCGTTTACCACCCCAGATTGATAGAATTAGGTAAACAGGCACTAATTCTAATTCCCAAACAAGGAAAAATAGCAACATATCCTGTACAGCAAATACAGCAATTTGACCACCGTACATTGCCAACATCAAAAAGTAAAACAGCTTCGGCTTAAAACTTACAGGCCATGCTGCCATAATTGCCAGAGTAGTGACAAAACCAGTTAGGATAATCAATGGCATGGATAAACCATCAGCCCCCACTGACCAATTTAAGTCTAGCTGAGGTACCCAAGAGTAACTTTCTACCAGTTGTAGTCCAGGAGTGTTAGTATCGTATCCTGTGTAGAAAGCAGCAACAATAATAGCAAAATCAATTAATCCAATAATTAATGCATACCACCGCACTGTTTTGCCGTTTTTATCAGGAATGATAGGAATTAGCAAAGATGCAACTATTGGAAATAGAATAATCGTAGTTAGCCAAGGAAAATTAGTCATGAATATTTAAGTATCATTTTAAAAATTTTGTAGAATTAATAGACATCTCCAAAAGTACCTATTTAGGAATGGTACGCTCAGGGTTTGAGACCCTTTTCTGGAGATATCTAATGTTGTCGGACGAATAATCTATTCTACTAAACTTACCCAAACTTACCCATGAGTGATGGCATGAGCTTTGGAGCTAGCTTCCTGTTTCACTGAAGACCACTGACCGCAGTCTGTAACTTATCTTCTCCTTAAAATCGGTGAGAACTCCACCTAATATTCACATGCACCAAATATTTCACACAAAGTAAATATAAAGTCACTGCCAAATCTCAGTAGTAATGTGTCTTTATGAGTTAATGAGTTAAGACTAATAGTTCTACTTGCTCTGAACAAATCAGTTTTATCAGTTTAATTCAACCTTTTTTACATTAGTTTAAACCACTGCCTAGGTCTGATGTAACTTCAAATAACCAACATTTTTGAGCACAGTATGCCTCTGCTAACTAATAACTAACTAGATGCCAGAGAAAACAACGAATCCCAAAACTGCCACAAATACAATTAAGGCATAGAATTGAGCGCGACCATTTTCCAAGTATTTTAAACCTTCCCCTGTCACAATAGTAATAAAACCTGTTAGGTTAACAGCTCCATCAACTACTTTGTAATCTACTTCTAAAACTTGCCGTGCTAGACGACGACTACCTTTAACAAATAGAAAATCGTTGATGTTGTCCAGATACCACTTGTTCAGAGAAAAGTTGTACAGAGGTTTAATTTTTTTGGCGATCGCATCAGGGTCAATTTTACAACTCAAGTACATAAGTGAAGCAAAGGTAATGCCAATTAAAGCAATGCCAACAGAGTTCCCTGCCATAATCAAGAATTCAGTCAGGTTAAACTCTGCCAATTCCTCCAGCACCTCTGCTAAAGATTCCCCAGGAGCATA
The DNA here is from genome assembly GCA_023356515.1 of Trichodesmium sp. MAG_R04. GTDB lineage: Bacteria > Cyanobacteriota > Cyanobacteriia > Cyanobacteriales > Microcoleaceae > Trichodesmium. Next base: position 5,487 of record JAKQYG010000182.1, read on the forward strand.
AATAAACTGCTCAAAATAATTAGCAAAAGGGGTTCCTAATAAACCAATAATCATTGAAGGAATAGCTAAAATCATCAATGGTAAAGTCATACTTACAGGAGACTCATGAGGAGAATGGCTATGATGATGATCATGGTCATCATGGCCATGTTCTAGTTCCTTCGGGTCCATTGCACCCGGGCCAAAAGCAAGAGTAGGAGTTGCATTTGTAACTAATAATTGTTCTTTAATCTCGTTGTTATTACCCCGAAACTCACCTTCAAAAGTAGAGAAATACATCCGGAACATATAAAAAGCAGTCATACCAGCAGTCGCCCAACCAATAAACCACAAAGCAGGGTTAGCTCCAAATGCACTGCTAAGAATTTCGTCCTTTGACCAAAAACCAGCAAAAGGAGGAATACCACAAATTGCCAGAGTACCAATTAAAAAGCAACCAGAGGTAATAGGCATATATTTTCGTAGTCCCCCCATTAACCGCATATCTTGAGCCAAAATTGGGTTATGGCCAACCACTTCTTCCATACCATGAATTACTGAACCAGAACAGAGGAACAGCATGGCTTTGAAGTAAGCATGAGTCATTAGGTGAAATAGTCCAGCGCTATAAGCACCTACACCCATTGCCATTACCATGTAGCCCAATTGGGAAATAGTCGAATAGGCAAGACCTTTTTTTATATCATTTTGAGTAATGGCGATAGTTGCCCCCAGAAAAGCCGTAAAAGCTCCCGTCCAGGCAATAATATTCATTACTATTGGTAGATGTTCAAATACTGGGTACATCCGGGCAATTAGAAATACCCCAGCAGCTACCATTGTTGCTGCATGGATAAGGGCAGAAATTGGGGTCGGGCCTTCCATTGCGTCTGGTAACCAAACATGCAATGGGAATTGGGCAGATTTAGCAGCGGGTCCTAAGAAAACCAGAACACCAAAAAGGGTAGCTAAACCGATGCTCAAAGCACCTGTTTCTACAAGATGTTCCAAGCGAATGCCCATTACTTCAAATTCAAAGCTACCTGTGGCCCAGTAAATTCCGAGAATTCCTAGTAGCAAGCCAAAATCACCGACGCGGTTAGTGACAAAAGCTTTTTGACAGGCATCTGCTGCTGCTTTACGGTCGTACCAAAAACCGATCAGTAGGTAGGAAGAGACACCAACAAGTTCCCAGAATATATATACTTGAACTAGGTTTGGAGAGACTACTAGGCCTAACATTGAAGAGCTAAATAAGCTCAAATAGGCATAAAAGCGTACATACCCAGGGTCATGAGCCATATAGCCATCTGTGTAAACCATTACCAAGAAGGCAACGGTGGTGACTATGACTAACATGAGGGAAGTCAAGTGGTCGATGGTGTAGCCCATACTGAGTTTGAAGTTACCTGCTGCTACCCATTCAAACACTTTGGTATAGGTTTCATGGCCATTGACTTGGCTCCAGAACAACATAAAGGACAAAACCATTGCAGTTCCTAACAAGGAAACAAGAAATATTGCAGAGCTCTGACGTAAATTACTGGTGGCTCGACTATAGGAAATTAGGCCGAAGCCAACTATTGTTGCTCCTAATAAGGGCAATACTGGAATCAACCAAGCGTATTGATAAAGTGGTTCCATAATTTATGGTTACTTTATGATTTTTAAATTAAATGGGCAAAACTAATAAGCATTCTTACACAAACTTTCTTGGGATCACCGCTAAAGATCGTTTTTTTTTAGGGTTGCAGGGAGTAGCAGTCAGCAGTCAAGAATTCAGAGTCAGAAGTTAAGTATCTTGAAAATTTCTTAGTCTAGTAAAACATTTTTTTTTGATTTAAAAAATACTAAGTGCCTAAGTAAAATTAATTACCTAATTTTGTTACTTGTAGTTTTATTGACATCCTCCCGACGCGACTTTTATGAGATAGGGCAGAATTCTCTAGCAGGACTTATGCAAAGAAAATCGGTTTCTACAGTAAATCATTGTTTTTAACACATAAATATCTACGAGAAACCCGGTTTCTCAGTTTGCCTGCGTAAGTCCTGTTTTTATTACAGCGCTTTTCAGATTAATGAACTACATCGCCAAAACCCCCTAGGGAGGTTGCATGTAACGTCCTTACTGTGGTCTACCGACATGAACACTGCTGTATTAACCGATGGAGACATTCATTTAACACTTTGGAAGTTAATATGAAATGGATGGGTTGTTGAGGAACTGAAAAAGGGGCTTGACAAGAAAATTTGACATGGTATCATACTCAATAATGGGGGATTTGCCCTCATATATACTCAAGTGAGGAACCATCAAAGCACTCCAGACACTTCCAATAAAGCTTGGAAGAAAGCTTGGTTTAATTTCCCTTGATAGGATAAACGGAGAAAAGAATCGCTTCCTTGTCCAGT
>JAKQYG010000183.1 GCA_023356515.1 Trichodesmium sp. MAG_R04
CAACATTTAGAATAAGGATTAGCGGCTCAAACTTATATAGGAATGCGTTACTGGCATCCTTTTACAGAAGAGGCTCTTGCTAGAGTTAAACGTGACCAGGTAGAAAAGTTAGTAATTATACCACTATATCCTCAATATTCTATCAGCACGAGTGGTTCAAGTTTTAGATTACTTGATAAACTTTGGCAAAGAGACCCAGAACTAGAGAAAATTGAATATACTGTTGTTCCTTCTTGGTATCAACGACCAGGATATATTCAGGCCATGGTAGAGTTAATTGCTCAAGAGTTAGAAAATTGTCCACATCCAGAGCAAGTACATATCTTTTTTAGCGCTCATGGTGTACCAGTGAGCTATGTTGAAGAAGCAGGAGACCCTTATCAGAGAGAAATTGAAGACTGTGTAGATAGGATTATGAAAACTTTGAATTGCTCTAACTCTCATACTTTAGCTTATCAAAGTCGGGTTGGCCCGGTGGAGTGGTTGAAGCCTTACACCGAAGATGCTATTCAAGAATTAGCTGCTGCTGGGGTTAATGATTTATTGGTAGTTCCTATTAGTTTTGTTTCTGAACATATTGAGACTTTACAAGAAATTGATATGGAATATCGTGAAGTGGCTGAAGAAGCTGGAATTAGTAATTTTTATCGAGTACCTGCTTTGAATACCCACCCAGTATTTATTAATGATTTAGCAGATTTGGTTATAGAAGCCTTAAATACTCCAAATCGTGATTTTTCGGATGCCATCCAAATGAAAAAAATTATTAAGATGTATCCTCAAGAAAGATGGCAGTGGGGGTTAACTACTACAGCAGAAGTTTGGAATGGGCGGTTAGCAATGCTTGGTTTTATGGGTTTGTTGTTTGAGTTAATTACTGGTTATGGTCCCTTGCACTTGGCTGGTTTACTATAAATATGGGGGGTTTGGCATCTGATGATGCCTCTTCTTTACTATTAATTTTAATCAAAATTACTACTGTTAGTTTGTGAATAAAGGCTGATAACTCATTTTATCTTTCCTAGATGCCATCGTTGCCAATCTTGATAACTACGAATAGCTAACCATAATAATAATAAGGCAATTAATCCTCCATGTTGGGGTGCGTCGAAGGCAAAAATTACTAAGCAAATACAGAGGATGTCTTGGGATAAAAGCATCCAAATAGGTAAGCCCCGCCACCGAAAAAAATACCCAATTTGAACTAGTTGTAGCACTAAGGCAAGTAGACATCCTACAACTCCTATAACTATAATCAACCTATCCTCTAAGTGAGCAGCCTTAGCGATCGCCATACTCATAATTGTCCCTACTATTGGACTAAATATAATTTGAATTAAGTTGAGAATACGTTGACCTAAAAGTTGTTTTGAGGCAAATATTTCAAACAAGGACCAACTAACTAAAGTTCCCAGAACTATTTGGGGGGATACTTTAGAGAGTAAAGGAACCTTTGTCCATAGGTCGTTTTGCAATAAACCTATTAGTAGCAGGGGTAATGCTACTCTAAGACCTGCCGCTGCTGATGCAGACAAAGCAGCTAAGACTTCTACCATAAAGTATGAAAAAAGTACGATTAATATATAATATATATTTTTTTCCTGATTTTTGCGAGGAGTTTATGAGGGTTTAGGAGTTTAGTTAGCTACATTCACGATCCTCTATTATTTCCCTTTTTTAAGGTTAGAAAAAATATCAAAATGAACCTCAAATATTCATAATTATTATGTACAAAAGTGAAAGATTCTGAGCTGCTTATAGCTCTTTTATTTTTGATTTATCTTAATTAAAAATAAAATAAAGCGATCATGAAGCAGAACAGAGTTCTATTGTACCAAACCACAGTAAAGTCTCTAAAATTATTATGTATATACAGCATATTTAGGGTAAATGAGGTACAGGAGAAATTATGAAAAGATTGTAGTGTGCGTATTTTTCCAACGTCAGCGTACCTCACGAAAGTAAAATACCCTGTATATACTGTCTTTGGGTAAATCTTGATGAAAAGAGGAAAAAAACTGAGTTTCTGCGCTCCCTTCCTTAAATCCTGGTGGTAGAAACCTTCTTAATGTAATCTCGGGTTAAGGCTATAAGCTATAAACTAATTCTAGGAACTAATTTGGTATTATTACCCTGATTATTGTTTTTAAAACCACCAGATTTCCTACTATAGTCAGGTTTCTACGTAATTCCTGTACCAATATAATTTTTTTTTATACAAAGAGGTCTTTATGTCAAATTCTTTATTTGATGATGCTAGTCGCAGGTTAGAAACAGCCTTGAAATATGTCTTTCTTTCAGAGGATACAAAAGAGCGACTCAAATATCCTAAAGCTACTTTAATGGTTTCAATTCCTGTCCGGATGGATGATGGTTCATTACGGGTTTTTCAAGGTTATCGAGTTCGTTATGATGATACAAGAGGACCGACAAAAGGTGGTATTCGTTATCATCCAAATATATCTATTGATGAGGTAAAATCTTTAGCTTTTTGGATGACCTTTAAATGTGCTGTTGTGAGTTTGCCTTTCGGGGGGGCCAAAGGTGGCATTACTGTTAATCCTAAAGAATTGTCTCGGATGGAGTTGGAACGTTTGAGTCGAGGATATATTGATGCGATCGCTGATTTTATCGGTCCTGATACAGATATTCCTGCACCAGATATGTACACTAACCCGATGATAATGGGTTGGATGATGGATGAATACAGCATTATTCGCAGACAATTAAGCCCAGCAGTTATTACGGGGAAACCTGTGAGCATTGGTGGTAGTTTGGGCAGAAATACGGCAACGGCAACGGGGGCTTTTTTTGCTATTGAAACTATTATGCCGAAGTTTGGATATATTCCTGAAAAAACTACGGTAGCAATACAAGGATTTGGTAATGCGGGGGCGTTCTTGGCTGAGCTCCTTTGCAAAGCTGGTTACAAGGTTGTTGCGGTTAGTGATTCTCAGGGTGGTATTTATTCTTCACAGGGTTTAGATATTCCAAGTATTCGTCAATATAAAGAATCTAATAAGCAGATACAAGCAGTTTATTGTCAGGATAGTGTTTGTAATATTGTTGAGCATAAAGTTTTGACTAATGAAGAACTTTTAACTTTGGATGTTGATATTTTAATTCCTGCTGCTTTGGAAAATCAAATTACTGAGGCAAATGTTAAAGATATTCAGGCAAAATTTATCTTTGAAGCTGCTAATGGTCCGACTACTTCTGCTGCAGATATAATTTTAGAAGACCGTGGAATTTATGTATTTCCTGATATTGTGGTTAATGCTGGTGGTGTGACTGTCAGTTATTTTGAGTGGGTGCAAAATCGTAGTGGTTTTTATTGGACTTTGGATGAGGTTAATCAAAGATTAAAAGCAAAAATGGTGGCAGAAATAGAGAATATTTGGCAAATATCTCAGGAGTTATCTATTTCTATGCGAACTGCCGCTTATGTGCATGGTTTAAATAGATTGGGTGAGGCAATTAATGCTAAGGGAACTAGAGATTTTTATATCAAAAGGTAGTTCATTTTCTAAGTATAGAAAGCACGGATATTAAAATTTAAATATTCTTTAAATATTTCTATTGCGAGCATCTTCCCTGCAATAGATGTAGCTCGCTAAGGGGGAATATCCTGTATATTTGCCCCTTGATTTTTCTGCTCTTATCTGCTATGCATCATACAATTAGTGCTTTTATATGAGTTCTGAAATATTTATCACCCTGGGGATTAAATATGGCATTATCAGGTTTTGAAATCGAAGAACTATTTGAAGCTTTATTAGATGCTTATAGAGACTATAATAAGCTTCAAAGAATGGTGAGATTTAAGTTGGGAGAAAATTTAGAGAGATTTGCCGGGAAAGGTGATTTAGAAACGGTTGTTTTTAATTTGATTGAGTCAGCAGACGCTAGGGGAAAGTTACAGGATTTGATTGTAGGAGCTTATGAGCAAAATCCTAATAATCAAAAGTTGAAATTTTTTTTTCAAACAATCTCAAAAGACTTTCAGAAAAGGTTGATTTTAGATTCTGATTTGACTACCATTAGAAATTTTGGTCCGAATATTGATTGGCATGGAAAAACTGATGAAGTTGAGTTACAAGGATTATTTAAAAAACAACCTGATTGGTATGATGTAGGTTTTTTGCAAACAATTATTGAACAGGCTAAATCAGTTTGTCGGGTTGATTTAACAAGTCTCAATATTACAGCAACAGGAGTATTAATTGGTTCTAAATATGTTTTAACTAATTATCATGTGCTCAAACTGAATGAGAATGATAATTTAGAGTTAAATGCTAAAAATGTTCGTCTTAATTTTGGTTGTTTTAGTTTAAATGATCATAGATTAACAACATCAAGATATTTTGTCTTAGATTCTGAAAAGCCGATTATTTCTTTTAGTCCTGTAGAAAAATTAGATTATATTTTATTGCAGCTTCAAGAAACTTTTACTAAAATTTTAGATTCAGAAGATATAAGGATTAAACCTGCTCAGTGGGAGCCTAATATTTCCCTCTCTGAAGCTGATAGTATTAATATCCTACAACATCCTAATGGAGAATCTATGAAACTTTCTATTACTTGTGATGGAATTACTGGAGTTTATCCTCATAGTGGATTAGTTCAGTATATTAATAGAACAGCAGGGGGTTCTAGTGGTTCACCCTGTTTTAATGAAAATGGTAAATTAGTGGCTTTACATCATGCTCAACGCTCTAAATCTTTTGGCACTATTCGTGAAGGTATTTTGTTTAGTTCTATCTATCATGATTTAGCTCAAAAATCAATTAAACTTAACTAAATTTTATTTATTCAATCCCTAAAAAAAATATGAGTCGTCGTATAGTTGAAGCTGAATTACAAAGATCCGGACAAACATCTAATGTAGATAATTATCTGGAAAAAATAACGAAATTAATTCCATCAGAAATACTGGGAGTATGGATTACTATTAAAACAATGGTAGAGGGAAATGAAAGTATTCCTGAAAATAGGATTTTATGGGGAATATTTATATTTTGTTTATTTTTAACTTTTGCTTATATTCGTTTATTGCCAAGAGAGTTGGAAAAGAAGCCGACTGTTAAACAAGGAATAATTTCCGTGGGTGCATTTATGGTTTGGGCGATCGCTATTGGTGGAAAACCATTTATTTCTATTAGTTGGTATCATCCTATTTATGGCTCAATTTTGATGGTACTTTATACAGTGGTTATTCCTCTAATTCCCCTAGAAAAACGTAAATTTAGTTAATGTCTTAATGAAGTTAAAATTAAGTTGTACTGAAGAAGAAAATTTATGTCAGGCTTTCAAAGATGCTTATCGAGACTATGAAAGTCTAAAGCGCATGGTTTACTTTGAGCTAAACAGAAAAAATCTTGATGATATTGCGTCAAATAAAAAACTTGATGATGTTGTATTTAACTTAATTGTTTGGGCTCGTCAAGAAGATTCTTTGCTGGATTTAATTTGGGGAGCTTATGAGAGGAACCCCCGAAATTCAGCAATTCAAAATATAACTTATAAAGTTTGTGGTATTACTAAAACACAATGGGAAAAGTTATATAAGTTACTTTCTCAGATTCATCCTACTTATTTAAATTTTGCTATTCAGGAAAGCTTTCAACCGAAAGAAATTGTGGAAGTTGATTCTAGGTTAATTAATTTACAATCTTTTGATGCTGAAAAAATTAAAGATATTTTAAAAGATAATTTAATTAAAAAACGAGAGCAAAGTTTACGAGAAATTCCTGTGATTCTAGAATTTGTTGATTATTTAAGCAGAATGCCATATGAACAAATAAATAAAGTTCTTCAGGCAAAGTTATCAAACTCTAATTCTCCTCCTCCCAAATATACTATTGTCAATGAATTTAAAACATGGGTTGTAGAAGTTTCTAGTCAACTGAATATTCAATTAGAGACTCAAGAACAAAATAGACGTCTATTTAATTTGAGAAAATGGGTTTCAAAATTTATTAGTAGACACCAGGAAGAAAATACTCCATCAAAGACTCAAGAAAAAAAGAAAAGTCTATCAACACTAGTGCCAACAAAAAAAATAAAAATTCAGCCTTATTTATTAATTAGTTTAGAAGATACTGGTTATGATTTATTATTACAAGGTGAGTTAGTTCTACAAAGAAATGATAATGATAAGATCGTGAAACAAGAACCTATTTATATTCAGGAGCAAACACAAGCTGTTAGGTGTGCTGATAACTTAGAAACAATAGGACATTATATTAAACAATTTATTCAGAAAAGTGGTTGGAAATTACAACGCTATCGTTCTAAATATAGTAATATTAGATTCGAAGAGTCAATTATTGTTGAATGGTTTTTGCCTATTAAATATTTTTTAAAGCCCATGGAAGCTGTCCCTTTACCAATACAAGATTCAACACTATTTGCTGGAGAAAGTAAAAAGCTTTGTTCTGACTATCCATTAACTTTTAGAGTTTTGGAAAGATTTGGAATTTATCAAAATCATCCTGAATATTCATGGAGATTAGAAAATAACTGGAAAGAAGTAAATGATTTTTTTACATCCCAGTCACCATTAACTTCAGAAGTCATTGAAAATAAATTTGAACATCATGATCGCTATGAAAAATGGAAAATACTAGAAGCACGTTTAAGAGACAATGAAAAAATAGGAATAAATATTATTTCACCTTTAAAAGGCTTTGAAGAAACTGCAGAAATCATGAGAGCAATTATTATGGCTGGCATTCCTATTGCATTATGGAGTATTAATATTAAAGATACTCCTGAGAAGTTAAGAAAAATTTTTCTGCAAATTTTAACTTCCCGAAATATTACAAATTTAACTAGTCTTTTAAATTGCATTACAAGGTTACGAAGACAAGCTTATATTGATGATAACTCTGAAGAAAAGTTAGGATATCGTTTAGGATTTTTATGTGATAATCCTTACCGAGTTCCATTACGATTTAAAGAGGATGATGCCTATATTTGAGGCTAAAATTAACGACAAATAAGGAGTATAATTAATGAGTCATTGGCATTTATTTCAAGGGAATGGAATAAAAGAGAAAGGAGTTGAAAAAAAACTCTTAAATATAGAGCCTCCTCCTTGGCGTAATTTTGGAGATGGAACAGATATTGAAGTAAATGAAAACGGAATTGACCGAAGATGGTTAGAATTAAGAAAATTAGCAATACAACAAAAAAAAGGATTGGAAAGAGGTAAACATTTTCGACTTCCTCAAGAAGAAAATGAAGCAAAAGATGTGATTAATAGTGTTAATGCAGCAATTTATTTGAGAAGACCTTTATTAATAACTGGAAAGCCAGGTTCTGGGAAAACATCTCTTGCTTATGCTATTGCTTATGAATTAGGTTTGGGAACTGTATTGTCTTGGTCAATTACAGCAAGGTCTACTTTACAGGATGGCTTATATCGTTATGATGCTATTGCTAGGTTGCAGGATGCTCAATTGAAAAAAGAACAACATATCGGAGAATATATTACATTGGGTGCTTTAGGTACAGCGTTTTTACCTTCTCAGTTTCCTAGGGTATTATTGATAGATGAAGTTGATAAAAGTGATATTAATTTACCTAATGATTTACTTAATATTTTTGAGGAGGGAGAATTTATTATTCCTGAATTAATGCGTAGAAGTAAATCTGAAAATTTAGCAGAATTTCGACAAAAATTCACAGTTTGGACACAAGATGAAGATAAGGTAGTTCTCAAAACGGGAAAGGTAAAATGTTCTGCTTTTCCTATTATTGTAATGACTAGTAATGGAGAAAGAGATTTTCCTCCGGCATTTAAACGACGTTGTTTAAGGGTGACAATGCCAGACCCAAAAGAGGAGGCTTTAAGAAGTATTG
>JAKQYG010000184.1 GCA_023356515.1 Trichodesmium sp. MAG_R04
AATAGTTTCCAAATCCCGCATTTCCCCAACCAGGATAATATCAGGGTCTTGACGCAAAGCCCCCTTCAGAGCATTAGCAAAACTTTTCGTATCTTCGCCTTTTTGTCGTTGGTGAAACAAACTTTTCTCGTTGGGAAATACATATTCTATGGGGTCTTCTACGGTTAAAATATGTTCAGTACGAGTACGATTAATCAAATCTATCAAAGCCGCCATAGTAGTTGTCTTCCCAGAACCTGTTTGTCCCGTTACCAAAAACAAACCCCTGGGTCGCTCCGTCATTTCTCGTAAAATCATCGGAAGTCCTAATTTATCTGCATTAGGAATCTTAGAAGCTAAAGCACGCATACAAGCAGCCCAACTACCCCGCTCCCGATACACATTTAGACGGAAACGAGCCAAACCCCTAACACCATAAGCACTATCAAGCTCCCAATTTTGCTCTAATTGCTTCCGCTGCATATTATTGAGCATTTGGAAAATCAGAGTTTGTACTTCTATTGGTTCCATATTTTCCCCAAACTGAGTTTGAGGAGTCAATTGACCGTTAATACGGAAAAAAATCGGCGCTCTTGCTTGAATATGGACATCAGAACCACCTTGTTCAATTAGGGATTCTAAAATATCCTCAATCATCAAAGACATAAATTTAATCTCTACTTTTATTAGTTATTAGTCACTAATTATTTTGACTATTTACCTGTGGAAATAGTTAAACTATTAGTACCTAGACAAAGAAACCCAGCTATCTAGGATAAATCCTTATTTTTAGTAAGAGAAATCCAAGAAAAAACCTGGTTTCTAATTTCGCCCTAAGTCCTGGCTATATCTAGCAAACACTTGTCAAACAGGTATTATCAGTTCTGGAAAAATAATTTTTGACTTTCACTGTTAAGTGTTTACTTACAACAGACCTTTCCTACTTCAACCCCCCTCCCCTCAACCTCCAACTCTCTACTCTCTAGTCTTTAGACATAAAAACAAAATAAAACCGGATCAATATTAATTACACTATGGACATTTGCTAATCTGCAAACCAGCTATGTCCGATTTTTTTAATTCACGATCCCTACTCAAAGCGAGGAGTTGTGCAATAAGGACATTCTAACCACTCTGCTTGCAATTCAGCGTTACAACACTTACATATTAGATTTTGTTTAGCCAGGCGTTTCATTTCTGCCTCCAGACCAGAATCAGTAAAAGTTACCCGTTCCACCTCCTCAAAAGTTGTATAACCTTCCCGTACCAAATTCAGGCTATATTGTAGTAGAGGCTTCATTCCCTCTTCTACTGCAGCCTCCTTAATTTGTTCCGTTGGTGCTCTTTGAGTAATTAAAGTTTGTAACCGCTCAGTAATTTTCATAAACTCATAAACACCTACACGACCTTTATAACCAATACCATTACACTTCTGACATAACTCTCCCCTTTCTTTCAAATCTTCTCGCTGGTCAACTGGTATAGTATTTGCCTTATAGTATGTAAAATCTTCTTCCTGAGAAGGGATCAAACCATAACGACGAAACTCTTCAGGTTTAGGCTTATATTCTATTCGACATTTACTGCAAACTCGACGCATTAGGCGTTGTGCCACGACACCCAACAAAGCTGCTGAAACCATAAAAGATTCTACTCCCATTTCATCAAGACGAGCGATCGCTCCAGCAGCATCATTAGTGTGTAGAGTTGTTAAAACCAAGTGCCCGGTTAACGCAGCTTCAATTGCCGTTTTTGCCGTTTCTTTATCTCGCGTTTCCCCCACCAGTAAAACATCCGGGTCTTGTCGCAGAAATGCTCGTAGGATGCTGGCAAAAGTCAAATCCTTTTCCCTAATTACCTGACATTGAGTAATTCCGGGCAAAGCATATTCAATCGGATCTTCTGCCGTACTAATGTTAATACCAGGGTCATTTCGCTCTGCCAAAATCGAATATAGAGAAGTAGACTTACCAGAACCAGTTGGTCCCGTTACCAGAATTAATCCAAATGGACGGCTAGCAGTTTCCCTAACTAGTGCCAAAGTTGCTTGGTCTGTAATTAACTTATCCAAACCTAGTTGAGTACTAGAACTATCCAAAATCCGTAAGACTATTTTTTCTCCATAGCGACTAGGTAAACTGTTTACCCGGAAGTCAATTGTGCGCCCCTTAAACACCTTGCGGATACGACCATCTTGTGCTTGTCTTCGTTCAGCAATATCTAAACTTGCAATAATTTTAAATCGTGAAGTAATAGCTGGAATCACCTTTTTCGGAAATCGAAAATACTCCTGTAATACCCCATCTTTTCGCATTCGAATTCTAATAAACTCTTCTTGAGGTTCAACATGAATGTCAGATACTCCTTCAGTAAGTGCTTTTACTAAAATGACATTTACCGCTTTAATAACAGGAGCATCCTCAGCAGCAGAGATGCTTTGAGCAATATCTTCTACTACTGGATCATCATTAGCTTCCTCTAACTGCTGACTCTCAAAGAAGTTAGACTCCAACTGTAGCTCTTTTTCCTCTGCCTCTTTTGCCTTAGCAGTATCTTTTTTGGTTTGTTCCTCTAAATAATAATTGATTAGATTTTCATAATCTTGTTGAGTAATAACTGAGCGTTGGAAAATTAATTTACGATATCTCAAGATATTTTTGAGCTCATCTAAAGCTTGAAGATTATCAGGATTAACCATTGCTATCATTACAAAAGGTTCCTGATTTTCATAATCCTTCACTAAATTTGATGGTAATGAATTTCCAACAAACTTTTCTAATTCCTCAATTAAACTACCTTCCGAATCACTAATTTGCCTTAATGCTTTTAAACTTTTATCTAGACTTATCTTTCCTCTTTGGATAAACTGATTTATTAAATGAGTTTCCCGACTAAATAGAGGTATAATCTGATTCCGACGACAAGTTTCAATAGGAATAACTGTATCAATTAAATAACATACCTGTTCTAGTGGTATTTGAGTAATTTCTGGATCAAAAGCAGCCACACCATGTAGAATCATTAATTCAAATAGCTGTTGCTTTTTATAATGCCTTAGTAATTCCGGTGGTAAAGGTTGTCCTATTACATCTTCCAGTAAATTTGTTAGTGATTTGCCTGTCTTACGGCTTTCAATCTGGCATTGTTGGAATTGTTCAATATTGATATAGCCAGCCTGAACCAGTTTATTCCCGAAGGGAGAGAGATTACTGAGGGCAACTATAGAGGTGCGTGAATTACGTGAAGAGGTTTGGGCCATAGCGGATAAAATTTTTTCCTTAATCTAAGTATATTCCCTAAGTTTTTGAGAAAGTTCACACTTGCGTAACAAGTTGTTAACTAAATTTACTTCTTCAAGATTGGCTATTTTTTTATTTGTATTATGCACCCTAGTATTTCACTCTAGCTTTTTTCTTACAAAGTGATAATCTATATTATAAATTACTCAGTCTATTTAAGACCATGAATTATCATAATGTAACAATTTTAGTAACATAGAAATACCTTTCCTATGTTTGGATATTATAGTACGGAGCAAAATATTAGCATACAACATAAGGCCATTAGGGGCAACCAAAAAAGTTGGGTCTTAAGTCCCACCCCATTCTGATATGATCAATTAGAGACAAAAAATAGTCATAGCCTTAATTATCAGGAGAGAATTAAATGGTAGGAGAGAATCCCTCTGCAGAAACCAAAAATCAGGAAGGAAATGAAAATATTCAAGAGGTGCAAACTATTGAGCTAAATACAGAATTAGAGTCATCTCAAAAGGTTGAGAGTAATACAGAGCTCTCGGAAGATAATGCCTCTGTCAAAAGAGACATTCAGGACGCTGAACCGAGCTCACAAAAAGGGACTTATGAATTATTACAAACTCAGTTAGAAAGTACCGAGTTTCAACTACAAGAAAAAGAGAGTCAATACAAAAGACTAGGAGCAGACTTTGAAAACTTTCGTAAACGAACACAAAAAGAAAAGGAAGACTTGAATACACAAGTTAAGTGCTCTACAATCATTGAACTATTACCAGTAATTGACAACTTTGAGCGTGCTCGCTCCCAAATAAAACCAGTAAATGATGGAGAAATGGCAATCCATAAAAGCTATCAGACGGTCTATAAGCAAATGGTAGAATCTTTGAAACGCTTAGGAGTTTCTGCTATGCGCCCAGAAGGTCAAGAATTTGATCCTAATCTACATGAGGCAGTAATGCGAGAGGCAACCGCAAAACATCCAGAAGGAACTATAATAGAAGAGTTGGTGCGAGGTTATATTCTAGGTGATCGTGTACTCCGACATGCTATGGTAAAAGTAGCTACTGCACCAGAATCTACAGATACTAAAGCCGAAAATCAAATAGATCCAGAAACTTAATACTAGTTAGTTTTTTTTATTGAGTTATCCCACTTTTAAGTTTTATTCAGACTTCTCTGACTTGATTCGACAAGGGATATCCCATTATAATCTCATGTGCGACTAGTTAGCCAGTCAAAATCTGTTTAAAGCATGTATAGCAAGCCTTCCATAGCTAATCTTAAAAGAAGTTAAATATATGGATGTGGCCACTGAAATACTCTAATGTCCTTAGGGGTGGCATTTCTCTCGCCCTGTTATTTATCTGATAAAATAGGCCACACGGTAGCAAATGAACATCAAAGCTGTGAAGCTGGTCTAAACAGAGTTAAAGCTTTAACTAATAGATAAACAAACCTCATAATACCAATATCTAAGGTTAGAGACAACAGACAAAAGAATACACAATTGTTGCATCGATATTGCTACGATACTAAAACTGCTTTAGATAATAAAACAGGCTTGTCGCTTTATAATTTTAAAAATTGTCAAAACCCTTGATATGTAAGGATTATAGCTATCAATATTCTAAAATACTTGGAATCATTACTCTGCCTGAGTTTGAGCGATTTTTTACCTCTATTTAGCGACAAGTCTAACATATCCAAAATCAAACTTGTAGGACTTACCTGAAGCTTATTTATGGGTTGACGATATGTTGGTATTAACGTGTTAAGGTAGAAACCTATCTATGAGGATATTTTAAGAGAGGAGCTAGGATGAGGTAAAAGTATCATCTCCAGCTATGAAAACGAGTCGGGCAAGGTGACTTATCTGGCTTAGTTTAACTTGAAGGGAGAGAACTTCACTAGAAAAAATATTTTTGACCACAAGAATATGGAAATACTATGGGAAAAGTTATTGGGATTGATTTAGGAACAACTAATAGTTGTGTGGCTGTCTTAGAAGGGGGGAAAGCTATTGTAATTTCCAACTCAGAAGGTGGGCGTACAACACCTAGTATTGTCGGATTTGGTAAAAAAAATGAACGTTTAATTGGCCAACTGGCAAAGCGACAATCAGTAACTAATGCAGTAAATACAATCTATAGTATTAAAAGATTTATCGGGAGAAGATGGGACGATACTGAAAAAGAACGCTCCCGAGTTCCCTACACCAGTATTCAGGGCAAAGATAATACTGTAAATGTCCAGATTAGGGGAAAAAACTATACTCCCCAGGAAATTTCAGCTATGATTCTGCAAAAAATGAAACAGGATGCTGAAAAATATCTAGGTGATTCTGTTACCCAAGCTGTAATTACAGTGCCAGCTTATTTTACAGATGCACAAAGACAAGCGACTAAAGATGCAGGAACTATTGCTGGTCTAGAAGTTTTAAGAATTATTAATGAGCCAACTGCTGCTTCATTATCCTATGGCATAGATAAGCAGGATGAAGATCATACTATCTTAGTTTTTGACCTTGGTGGGGGGACTTTTGATGTTTCTATTTTACAGCTAGGAGATGGAATCTTTGAAGTTAAGGCCACCTCCGGTAACAATCATTTAGGAGGAGACGATTTTGACAATTGCATAGTTCATTGGTTAGTAGATCAGTTTAGAAATCAGGAAGGGACAGATTTATCTCCAGATAAAATGGCAATACAAAGAGTGCGAGAAGCAGCAGAAAAGGCAAAAATAGAACTATCTTCTGCGGAGAGTGCTAATATCAATTTACCATTTATTCTGGCCAACGAGACAGGGCCAAAACATTTGGAGACCCAGCTAACTCGCGTTCAATTTGAAAAATTAGTGCAACCTTTAGTTGAAGATACTATTCAACCAGTAAGACAAGCTCTCAAAGATGCTGATATGAAGCCAGAAGATATAGACAGAATTATTCTTGTGGGTGGCTCTACTAGAATACCAGCAGTTCAAGCAGCAATAAGTCATTTTTTTCATGGTAAAGTTAGTGATACCTCGGTGAACCCTGATGAAGCTGTAGCTTTAGGGGCAGCTATTCAAGCTGGTATTTTAGGAGGTGAAGTTAAAGACTTTTTGTTATTAGATGTGATTTCTCTGTCCTTGGGGTTAGAAACTTTGGGAGGAATATATACTAAGGTGATTGAGAGAAATACTACAATTCCTACCAGTCGCTCCCAAATATATTCTACGGCTATCGATGGGCAAATATCTGTGGAAATTCATGTCCTCCAAGGTGAGCGAGCAATGGTTAAAGACAATAAAAGTCTAGGTAGATTTTTACTAAAAGGAATTCCTCCTGCTCCAAGAGGTTTACCACAAATAGAAGTTAATTTTTATATAGATGCGAATGGAATTCTAAAAGTTAAAGCTCTAGATCAAGGAACAGGTAGAGAACAAAGTATGGAAATTAGTAATACAGGTGGTCTAAGTGAAGTAGAAATTAAACGAATGCAGGAAGAAGCAGAAACTTTTATAGAACAAGATAATCAAGAAAGACAATTAGCAGAATTGAGAAATCAGGTAGATATTCTTCTATATAACTATGAAACAACTATTAAAGAACATGGTAATTTTCTTGATAAACAGCTAACGAAAGAAATTACTAATAGTTATGAGGAGTTGAAACAAGTATTGATTAATTCTGAAGCTGAAGTTAATTATGACCAACTAAATCAGCAGATTGAAGTGTTTAGGCAACAGCTATTTGCTTTAGGTGAAACTTTATATAAACAAGGTAGAAGTGAAAAGATGAAGTTACCAGAAAAAGATAGCAGTTCTAAGATACTTCCAGATTCAAAAATTAGAGAGCGAGGCACTTCTAAAGAAGTAGAAAGTGAGGTGCCTATGGAGACTAACCCAACTACAAATAGTATAAATTCAACCAACGCTCAGGAAACAACTGAAGTCCCTGAAGATGAATTTGGTAAAAATCCCTTCCTATAGCAATAAAAATTAGGTATGGTGACATTCTCTTAAGTTAACAAGGCAATATAGATTACTTTTGCCGCTCTGAGTTTGAATTTTCCTAATTTCTGCTTCCTTAGTCCGCTTTCCTCCTTGTCTGCCTTGTATTATGCTACTATCCCTTGTAAAACTTCCAACCTTAGAAGAAAGTTGGAAAATAGTATTCGGGGCGATAGATTAATAAAACTTATCAATTTAATGTTAAGAAGTGCGGAATGTGGGATTTATGATAGTGAAAATTGATTATCATAGCTATAAGCCTTTCAGGGAGAGCATTCGGGGCGATAGATTAATAAAACTTATCAATTTAATGTTAAGAAATGCGGAATGTGGGCTTGAGACCTTATTTATTGATTATTAATAATATAATGTGTAGATTTATTATAAGTCTGTGCTAAAATAGCTAGAGGCGAAAAAAGTAAATATACTTGGAAATTCAAACCAAAAATACTATCGCCCAATAAACATATTAAATCACAAAGCAGACATATTAACATTAATTCTAGGCAAATAGCTCTATGGCCCGTGATTATTACGAAATTCTAGGTGTTTCTCGTAGTGCAGATAAGGAGGAACTAAAGCGTGCCTACCGTCGCTTGGCTCGTAAGTACCACCCAGATGTGAATAAAGAGCCAGGA
>JAKQYG010000185.1 GCA_023356515.1 Trichodesmium sp. MAG_R04
TTTTCTCCTGCTTCTACCATAATCACCCCTTGGGGAGACCCAGCTACGACTAAATCTAAATCACCATTTTTGACTTCACGGTAAGTAGGGTTAATAATAAAGTCATCTCCTACTAACCCTACCCGTACTGCAGCCATTGGCCCATAAAAAGGTAATTTGGCTAGTAATACTGCTACTGAACTACCTGTTACAGCTAGCACATCTGGTGGTACTTCCTCGTCCATGGACAATGTTGTGGCCACAATTTGAATATCATCCCGTAACCAACCAGGAAATAGGGGGCGTAGAGGTCTGTCAATCAAACGGCCAGTAAGTGTCACTTTTTCTGGAGGGCGACCTTCCCGACGCAAAAAACCGCCTGGTATTTTTCCTCCTGCGTAGAGTCTTTCCTCATAATCCACCAAAAGAGGTAGAAAGTCTATTCCTTCTCTGGCTTTGGCTGTAGTAGCTGTGACTAAGACTGCTGTATCTCCTGATTCTATCATCACAGCACCACCAGCTTGAGGCGCAAATACACCGACTTTTAGTCGAATATCCCGTCCATCAAAGGATATGGATTTGTTTATCTCTTCCATCCAGTTTTTTTCCTTCTATATTCTTTCGCTTCTTTAGGAAATCGTAGCATTCTTAATGGGGCAATTTGAAGTCAGGAGTCAATAGTCATGATTCAGGAGTCAGGAGTCAGGAGTCATGATTCAGGAGTCAGGAGTCAGGAGTCAGGAGTTTTTTGAAGTCTAGTAGTTGACTGACACTCCTTAAATTTTGCATGAGAAAAAAATTGTCAAACCTTGCCATGACAAAATTTATAGGAAAAAAGCTAATGATGGATAGTGAAATTTTTCTTCCCCATGGTATAAAGCAAGTTAATACATTTAGCTTGAAAAACTATCTAAAACAAAGAACAACACACTAAAAAACAGCCTCTTAAATAGAAGCGGGTTTAGTTTTTTTCTTTGGAGAAAATAATTAGGATTTATTGAAAAAATTCTCAAAGCGAATTGAGACCACATAAGTCAATAGAAGTCAGAAATCGTACAACTTATTTCAAACCAATGATGTATGAGGCGATTTTACTAAAAATAAACCGCTATAATAATCTTACTTACCGTTCATCGCAAATGATGAAGTTTGCGTCCAGTTCTTTTAATTAGGATGCCATTTTTCATTGTTAAATTTCATTGTTCAAAGATGTACAGTAAAAAAAATTAGTAGTCAAAATATAACCTTTTGATATATATTTAATATGGCAATTTTACATAGTTTTTGGCTGGCCGAAAATCAACAACCTAGTTCTTTATTAATTTGGGGAGAAACTTGGCAAAAAATTACAGAAGATGATGCTGTTGAAATAGAAAATATAGCCAATAATCCTTACACAATAACTTTAGATGAACTATTAAAGTTATCTGATGCAAATATTAATTTTTCTTTGAAAAAACACAAAAAATCTACAAATCAAACTTTATCTATCCCCACAAAATTATTAGAATCTAGCCAAAAACTATATCCTATTCACTCTGCCACAGATTTATCAGAAATTTCAGAAAAGCTATATCTTTATCCCTGGCAAATAGAAGGAATTTGTCTAGAACCTCTAGAAGCAATTAAATTTTTACAATCTATTCCTCTGGGAAAAATTACTGAGTCTTTCATTGGTAGAGATTTAAAATTTTGGTCTCATGTTGCTCGCTGGAGTCTTGATTTATTAGCAAGATGTAAATTTTTACCTTCTATTGAACAAACATCAAATCAAGAATTTATGGCAACTTGGAAACCTTTACTTGATAGTTCTCTAGACCAAACTAGATTGAAAAATTTTACTTTACAAATGCCTCTGGTTTGTCGGACATATAACCTTAATTGGCAGTCAAATATTTCCCTAGAAAACATACAAAATTTACAAATAGTTACCGAGAATAATTCCACAAAATTTCCCCTACTTCAATCTAGTCAAGAAATTATTCAAGATTTCTTAAAAAATATAATAGATGCACAAATTAGACAACTATCAGCCGAAATATATCCAACACAAACTACTTCATTACATCCTGCCATTAGACAATGGTTAAAATCTCTATTAGGAAAATCTAGCTTAAAATTACCTGCTGCCAAAGAAACACGACAAATTAGTAAAATACTTAAGAACTGGAAATTTCCTTTACAAGAATATAAAACCACAGAAAAGAAATTTATTACCTGTTTCCGTCTCTACTCACCATCTAACAATTCCCAAAAATGGAAACTCGAATATTGCCTCCAAGAAGTAGATAACCCAGATTTTTTTGTTGATGCTAAAACTATTTGGGAAAATCCTGTAGCAAGTTTAAATTATCAAGGAAAAACTATTGAACTTCCTCAAGAAACTCTATTAAAAGGTTTAGGTTTAGCATCAAGAATTTATCCAATTATTGAACCTTCTTTACAAGAAGCAACTCCCCAATATTGTCTACTAACTCCACAACAAGCTTATGAATTTATTAAAAGTGGTAGTTGGCGGTTTACTGACAGTGGACTGGGGGTAATTTTACCGCCTAGTTTAGCAAACCGAGAAGGATGGGCGTCTCGTTTGGGTCTTAGTATTCGGGCGACTGCTCCGAAAACGAAAAAAACCGAGAGACTGGGGTTGAAAAGTCTTCTCAATTTTAAGTGGGAGTTATCTATTGGAGGTCAAAAATTAACTAAAGCTGAATTTGACAAATTAGTAGCTAAGGATAGTCCTTTAGTAGAAGTTAATGGGAAGTGGGTGGAACTGCAACCTCAAGATGTCCGAGCAGCACAGAATTTTTTTGCTACTCGCAAAGACCAAATGACTTTATCTTTGGAGGATGCTTTGGGGTTAGCGACTGGGGATACTCAGACTGTGGAAAAGTTGCCTGTGGTTAATTTTGAAACTGGGGGTCAACTACAGGAACTTTTGGATACTTTGACTAATAACCGTTCGTTAGAGGAGATTCCTACACCTCAGAATTTTCGGGGAGAACTGCGACCTTATCAAGCACGGGGTGTGAGTTGGTTAACTTTTCTGGAACGTTGGGGTTTGGGTGCTTGTTTGGCGGATTCAATGGGGTTGGGTAAGTGCAGTAGCCCTGATACAGAATTATTTGTTAACGGTATGGTAATGCAGGCAGAGGAAATTTGGCAAGCTTATGCAGGTAAAGCGGAATTTGATGGGGAAGGGTTTTGGGCAAAACCTAATAAGGAATTATTGGTAAATTCTCTAGATGAGACAACGGGAAAAATTGTCGTTGCTCCGATTCGACGGTTATATAGACAGCGGGTAGGAGAAAAGTTGCGAAGGGTGAGATTGAAAGATAATAGTAGTATTACGATTACTCAAAGTCATAAACTATTTATTCGCGATAGTTGGAAAAATGATTTTCAGGTGGGAGATTATGTTTGTGTACCTGCAAAACTGGTTTGGGATGGCAAAGCAGAAGATCAAGATTTAGTTAAATTTATTGCTTGGCAAATAGCTGAAGGATATGAACAACCTGATACGGGAGGAGTAATCATATCCCAAAAAAATAAACCACTTTTGGCAGAATTACTAAAGACTCTTGAGAACTTAGGTAAAAGATATAGTTTTAAAATAAATTGTCCTGCTATACGTCCCTATAGTGATAGAAAAGATTGTTACCAACTTGTTATACACAGCATAGAATATCGGAAATTTTTAGAAGGAAAAGGGTATAGCTGGGGAAAGCGATCGCCTGAAAAAATTATCCCACCATTTATTATGCAAGCTGACTTAGACAGTATTAGAATTTTTCTGAGCAACTATTTTGATGGGGAAGGTTCGGTAAGCAAAACTATGAGAAATATCGAAATTTCTACAGCATCATCCCAACTTATTCAACAATTATCTACCTTACTCAGACGCTTTGGTATTTGGATGCAAATTTCACCTAAACAAAAACGAGCTACTAATGGTACTGGAATTTTTCGTACTTACTATATAGGTACATTTAGTGGGAACTCAGCACGCCGTTTTTTACAAGAAATAGGGTTTTATACCTCAGAAAAACAAGAAAAACTTAAGTTAATTTGTGAGAAAAAAGCTAACTCAAATGTTGAAGGAATTCCTGCTTCCGATATAGTCGCTGAATTAGCCAAGAAAACTAAACTACCACTGCTACATTTAGGAATAAACAGCAAAATTCATATCGACGGTCCTCAAGAATTTTATTCTACTCACTTAGAAAAAGTTATTAACAGTATCGAGCATATTATTAGTGGAGTTTCCGAACAAGAATATCGTCAACTGAAACTTTCTAAATGGACGGCTCAAACTTTAGAAGCTTATTCTTTATTGAACATTCTGGAGTTAGAAATTCACAAAACTAGTCTGCAAAAATTACTCGATCGAGAAGTCTATTATTGTCAGATAGAATCTATCGAAGATATTGAATATGAGGGTTGGGTTTATGATTTTGAAGTAAGCAAACATCATAACTTTGTTGCCAATAATATTCTTTGTCATAACACTATTCAAACCATAGCATTTCTGCTCAACCAACAAGAAAAGGAAGCACTTCTTACGCCCACATTATTAGTTTGCCCTACTTCTGTATTAGGAAACTGGGAAAGAGAAGTAAAAAAATTCGGACCTACCTTAAAATTAATAGTACATTATGGCGATAAACGTGCTAAAGGTAAAGAATTTGCCAAAGCAGTTAAAGGCAAACATTTAGTAATAACAAGTTATGCTTTATTGTATCGAGATGAGAAAATATTACAGACAATAAAATGGCAGTCAGTAATAGTTGATGAAGCGCAAAATATTAAAAATCCAGAAGCAAAACAATCTCAAGCGATTAGAAAATTAGACGCATCTTTTAGAATTGCTTTAACAGGAACTCCTGTAGAAAATCGCCTTTCAGACTTATGGTCAATTTTAGATTTTTTGAATCCTGGATATTTAGGTCAAAAGCAATTTTTCCAGCGTCGCTTTGCTATTCCCATCGAAAAATATGGAGATACAAATTCATTACAAATTTTGCGTTCTCTAGTTCAACCATTCATTCTGCGTCGTCTCAAAACTGACAAAGAAATTATTCAAGATTTACCAGAAAAACAAGAAAATATTATCTTTTGTTCTCTAGCAAATGAACAAGCAATGCTCTATCAAAATATAGTTGAAAATTCTTTAGCAGAAATTGAAGCTGCTGATGGTATTCAGCGAAAAGGAAAGATTTTAGCCTTATTAATAAAATTGAAACAATTATGTAATCATCCCGTACTTCTACAAATCAAAAAAGGCAGCAAGAAAAAAGTAGAAATCGGCGATGAAAACTCTGGAAAATTGCAACGTATAGGAGCAATGTTAGAAGAAATAATTTCTCAAGGAGAACGAGCAATTATCTTTACTCAATTTGCTGAATGGGGAAAAGTTTTACAACCTTATTTAGAGAAAATTTTAGGTAGAGAAGTTTTGTATTTATATGGAGCTACTCGCAAAATTAAAAGAGAAGAAATGATAGATAAATTTCAATTAGACCCTCAAGGTCCGCCGATAATGATTCTATCATTAAAGGCTGGAGGTACAGGTTTAAATTTAACTCGCGCTAATCATGTTTTTCACTTTGATAGATGGTGGAATCCTGCGGTAGAAAATCAGGCTACAGATCGGGTATTTAGAATTGGTCAAACTCGGAATGTTCAGGTGCATAAATTTGTTTGTACCGGAACTTTAGAAGAGAAAATACATGATTTAATTGAGAGTAAAAAAGAGTTAGCGGAACAAGTTGTAGGTGCAGGTGAACAATGGTTAACAGAACTTGATACAGACCAATTAAGAAATTTATTAATATTTGACAGGAATAAAGTGATTAAAGAAGAGTAAGCATTAGGTAAGCATTTACAGCTTTAACCTAAATAACTGAAGGTTTTTGAATAAAAATAGTTAAGCGATCGCGGACCGCCGTGGCGTTAGCCATATATCGTGAAGATCATTGAATTTGTCATGCCCCATATATGGTGTACTCAAGGCCAATGTTTGTAGATCATGTTTCATCCTCATTCCTAAGTTTATTCCTAACTTTTTTTGAAAAATGATAAACAATACACTCCTAAGGCGATCGCTACACGTTACTTAAAATTAAAGCCGCATTTTGTCCACCAAACCCAAAACTCAAACATAAGACATTTTGTACCTGAGACTGACGAGCATACCTAATCAAGTCTAGGTCAAATTCTGGATGATTCAAACCGACACAGGGAGGTAACACCTGATGTTTGATCGCCATCAAACAAAATACAGCACCCAATGCTCCAGATGCCCCCAATGTATGACCCGTCGCTCCCTTTGTTGAACTAACTGCCACTTTATGAGGAAAAATTTGCTTAATTAGATTAACTTCGTGGCTATCATTTAATTTAGTTGCCGTTCCATGAGTATGAATATAGTCAATATCTTCAGGAGCTAAACCACTTCTTGCTAAACATTGAGCGATCGCTGATAATGCACTTTTGCCATTCAAATCCGGCGACGTGCCATAACTTGCATCATTTGTCAAGCCAAAACCCCGAATTTGACCATAAATTTTAGCCCTTCTTTGCCTTGCAAACTTAGCAGACTCTAACACCAAAATAGCTGCTCCTTCCCCCAAAACTAATCCTTGCCGATATCGATCAAAAGGATAAGCACCTGTTTGAGCTAAAGCTCCCATTTTTCCAAATCCTGCTATACTAAGAGGTGTAATAGGAGATTCAACAGCCCCTACAATTACCTGTTGACATTGGCTAGTTTCAATTAACTCTACAGCACGAGCGATCGCCCATATCGCCGTAGCACAAGCAGCCATTGGAGCGAGAACAATACTCTTCGCACCTATCTGACTCGCAGTCAAAATAGCAGGTTGATGGGGCAACAGATGAATAAATAAGCTATGATCTTTTTCTAGACTATCTCCATAACCATCTCCAATAAGCTGCTTTTTTGCTAATTTTTCTAGCATTCCTTGATAGCTACGACTCGAACCTATGACTACACCACATTCAGGTAGTGGAAGTGTCAAACCGGAAGATTTGACAGCAGCTGCTACAACTTGCTTAGTTAACCTAGTTAAATCAATAGGCTGAGAATTAATTAAACCCAAGGGTAGGGTAGGTAATTCTCCAAAAGGTTGATGTAACCTAATGGCAGACTGACCATTGAGTAGTTTTTCCCAACTTTGATCGAGGTTTCCCAAAGCAGAAGTTAGCCCGATACCGGTAACTAAGACTTTCACAGTTAAGCTATTATTATCTACTATTTAATTAGTAGTTACCGTTAAGTTTTCCAAACCCTGAACTACTTTAGCTGACTCAATACGATCACCTATCTCAATTTTATCAACAATTTCTTTCATTCCTTGTGTTACATACCCGAATACTGCATAGCTACCATCGAGGAAAGGAAGGTCAGTTAAAGCAAAATAAAATTGGGAAGAAGCAGAGTCAGGAGGCTGAGAACGAGCCATTGCCACAGCACCTCTTCTATGAGGTAAAACAGGTTGCTGCTGAATACCAGCATTTTCAAAAGTTTTGCTGTAAACTGGAGCAGTAGCTTCTTGAGGTTTAATTTCTAAAGGGATGTAACGCTCCCTAGAAGTTTTTGGATTGATAAAACTTCCTGTACCTAAATTCTTCAAGGGAATATTGAGGTCTTTACTTTGAGGATCCCCACCCTGAACCACAAAAGGTTGGGGTTCACGGACTACCCGATGAAATGCTAACCCATCATAAACTCCTTTTCGAACTAGTTCCACAAAATTACCTGCTGTAATAGGTGCGTTAATACCATCTACTTCTATCGTGATGGGAGAGGCATTAACGGTCATTACTACTATTGCTTTACCGTTGAGCTTAGGTAAGTAATTATAT
>JAKQYG010000186.1 GCA_023356515.1 Trichodesmium sp. MAG_R04
TCCATAGTTAACATCAAGTAAGGCAAAACCACGACTTGTCCAATATTGAATTTTTAAGCTTAAACTACTAGAAGTTGCTCCTGTTGGACCACCATGACTTTTAACTAAAAGAGGTGGTTTTTCTCCTAAAGGTGCTGTGTAATCTTTGTTAGTCGGAGGGTAAAATAAACCATAAGCAGTCTTACCATTTTCTGTAAGAAATTCTATTGTTTGAGGAATAGATAAATAACCAGAATCAATTTTTAAATCTGTAGAACGTTTTAAAATATCAATGCCAACTGTCGATGGATTTATTTGTATAATTGAACTAGGTTCTGTGGGGGAACTTCCCAGAAAACAAACTTTGTTGTCTTTTGCTTTTAAAGAAGTAATAGAAGTGTAGGATATTTCTATTTCCTCTAGATGTTTTTTAGTAGTATCAAGAGTTGCCAAATGCCAAATTCCATTCCGAGAAAAAGTGCAGAGGATTTTGTTAGCTTCTATGAAGGCATAAGTAGACATTCCAAATACCCATTGTGGCATTCCAAACTCGGCATTTAAAGAATACAATATATCTACATTTGCCTTGTCAGTAATTTCGGAAACTTGATAAAGATTCCACCATAAGGAGCGATCGCTCACAAAACATAACATTCCATCTGGAGACCACTGGGGTTGAAAAATAGATTCTTCTTTTCCTCCAGCCACGAACTTATGTTCATCCAATGAACCATCTATATTCACCTGAGCTACCCACAGTTCCGTACCATCCCAAGGCATATTTGGATGATTCCAGCTAATCCAACAAAGCTTGGAACCATCAGGACTCAAACGTGGTGAGGCATAAAAATCATAACCCTCTGCTAAGATCTGGATATCTTCTCCATTTTTGAGGTTAATGCTAACTATCCTATTGGTAGGTTCCCCATCCTTTGTATGATCTTCTTGAATACAAATTAGGCGATCGCGCTGTTTGTCTATTACAGCATCAGCATAACGTAGGTCTGCTGATGGGGTTAAAGGTTGAGGTTCTATTCCTGGTGTTTGGCGATAAAGACGTTGGTCTTGGAAGTTCGAAAAATATATCGTACCATCTGCCACTAAGAAAGCTCCACCACCGTATTCATGGACCCGGGTACGTACATTAAAAGGTGGAGGGGTAATATCAGTTGTCTGTCCATCTGGAGTATGGCGCACAATTACATTTCTTCCACCCTCCGAAGGTCGTCCTTCAATCCAGTAGATATCATCACCATCAATGTTGATACTACTCAATCCAATTGTTCCAGCTACAATTAAATCGGTAGTTATAGGCGATTTCCAAGAACCTAATGGTGCTATTTGTGTCATAGTTAGGATGAATATATACTATAGCATTTACTTTAATTTTGTCATTGTCAATTGTCAAGTCCTAAATATTCCATTTCATTTAATATTAACAGGACTTGGGGAAAGGTACTACCTATAGATTTAAAAACTATTGCGCAATAGTTTTAAGCGCTATATGTAGCCTCGCTACGTAAGTCCTAATTAATTAAATTAAACGAATTACTCTAAACTTAAATCTTTGAGCAAATCACTGACAAGGTCTCGGTCATCTTGAGTTAATAAACGATGCTTAACGGGGTAAACCTTATAATCTACTCCGCCTATTTCTTGTCTCAAGACAGAAATTGTTGTTTTAACAGCATCATAACCTATCTGAAGACCAGACTGATCAATCATCAACTCTAAAGGACTATTGGGATCAAGTAACATTTTAGCTTTATTTCTCGACAGATCTACAATTCCAAAAACCTTAACTTTTCTAATTAAACCAGATTCTGCCACTGCTGCAACTGCCATCTCCGTTGCTATATTTGACCCACCCCAAAGTATCTGAACATCAGGATTATCTTTAAGTAGTTTTTTCACTTTTATAATATCACTATCAAAAGCAACACTAACAGAGTCGATGATTTTAAAAGAAATACCCGATTCGTTAATCGCTTTTAATACTCCTCGAAGATAAGGATAATAGCGCTCATAAATAGCACCATCAACTAAAGCAATTTGAACTGATTTTGAGGGGAAATTAGTTAGTAAATTCTTTTGAGTCCATTCTGCTATATATTGCCCTGAATCATAGCCCATTTGAAAACTATCCGTACTATAGCAAGCAATGGCTAAATCTTCTGCATCCATAGGGTCAAAGCAGAAATCAACAGTGAGAATAGCCACTCCAGCATCCCTAGCTAGTTTAAGCGCATCAAGTGACTTCACAGGATCTTCAGGTGTTAAGATAATCCCATCAATACCATCCTTAATTAACTGATTAATTATTTTGGCTTCGTTCTCGACGCCACTGGAATAAGAAATTACCCAAATTTCGACACGACGGTTAGCAGCACGACGCATCCCCAATTCATAGGCATCGAAAAGACTGTGACGATTTTCTGGTTTGAGCAAAGCTATCCTTAAACGAGGTAATCGTGCTTGTTTTATCTGCTGTGCCCAATTAGGCATCCTCTTGGTTTCTTGCCAATTTTTAGCCTGTTTAATTTGAAAGATTGACCACATTTTTGCTCCCCACAGATCAGCCCCTTTTAATTTTGCTTCTCGCAGATTAGCAGGTTTTAATTGCGCTCCTCTCCCGTTAGTCTTGCTACTTAAATTAGTAAAACGCAACGAAGCATTCTCTAGATTAGCTTTATAAAAATCAGCTCCTCTTAAATCTGCTCGATTCAAATTCGCTGATTGTAAGTTGGCTCGATAGAAAATAGCATCATGGAAATTAGCCCATAAACCTCTAATATTGACTAGATTCGCTTCATAGAAATCGGCTGTATCAAGATTAGCTTTATACAAATTACTATTATCTAAATTACTGTTTCGGAGTTTGGCTTTCTTTAAATTGGCTTGTGCTAAATTTGCACCTTGTAAATTGACGCCCGTTAGATTCGCACCTTCTAAATCAGCATTGGCTAAGTTTGCACCTTCGAGATTACTCCCTTGTAAATTAATTCCGACAAGATTAGCACCTGAGAGATCGGCTCCTGTTAAATTTGAATAGGAGAGATCCATTGAATATTTATTAACCTTCAGTAAACCCTGAGTGAAAGATAAAGATTGGCAAGGATCAAGGGTAAGATTAACCATCTTTGCTTTCACTGCTTTTAGTCCTGGATTACCTTTGCAAGATTTATTTAAAACTTTCAGGGCAGCAATTCGTCCATCACTATGTTCATAGCCAGATTCTTTACGTAGAACATTTCGAGCCTCTTGTATCTCTTGTTTTTTTCGATTGGGTATGGCAATCACATAAGATACTAAGGCAAACAACAGTGCGCTCTGACTTAACACAACCGCTAACTTGAATAAAGAAATATTTTGCACCCATTTAACAAAATCAGAAATTTTCGTATCTAAAATAGAAATTGGCTTTAATAGTTGAGGTTCTTTTAATATAGCCTCTTCAGAATTACTTTTAGATTTTTCAGGATTGGGAGATTCAGAGTTACTCATTTCTTCTAGTAAATTTTTGTCTTTTTTATCCATTAGTAATTTCTCCTATAAAAAAACAATAAAAATCAATAATTATTGAAACATATCCCTTAACATATCTTTCTTTAAATCTTGAAATCC
Organism: Trichodesmium sp. MAG_R04; assembly: GCA_023356515.1. GTDB lineage: Bacteria > Cyanobacteriota > Cyanobacteriia > Cyanobacteriales > Microcoleaceae > Trichodesmium. Next base: position 3,604 of record JAKQYG010000186.1, read on the forward strand.
TTGAGGGGTAAAAATATTTATTAAAACCAGGTCAGAAGACTGAGTTCGGTTTTGAGTAAAATCAATCGCAATACCACCTAAATCAAATTTGGAATTAGCAACTTGTTTTAAAAAACTAGCATGATTGATTTTTCCTGGTATTGTTTTGAGAATTTTTAAAGTCATTTTTCCGACAATATATCCTTCTAAAGATACATGGTCAAACTCGCTTTTTAGTTTAGATTTTGCCTCTTGAACAATAGGTATATCAGAGTCTAATGAGGGAACAACTTCTGTTATAATTGCTTTATCTGTAACTCCGTATTCTTCTAAGTTGAACTGTAGTTCTTCTTTATGGGTGAATGACAGGGAAGAGACGACCCAATGCTCTCCTTCCTCTTGAGCTAAATTAATAAATCGTGCTATATTACTAGCAGTTCCTGCTGTAATGACTAATTTACAGTTTATTAAAGGTTTGTGAAATATTGAAAAACTCAGGGTTACTTATTTATTCTTGTAAATTTTTTTCTATTCATGAGTAATTTTTCCGATAAAGAAACCAATCAGAATTAATAATTATTGGAATATATCCCTTAGTTTATCTTTATTTAAATGTTTAAATCCTTGAGGGCTAAAAACAGTTATTAAAATCAGGTCAGAGGACTGATTTCGACCTTCAGTAAAATCAATTGCAACACCACCTAGATCAAATTTGGAAATAGCAACTTGTCTTAAAAAACTATCACGATTAATTTCTCCTGGTATTGTTTTGAGAATTTTTAAAGTCATTTTTCCGACAATATATCCTTCTAAAGATACATGGTCAAACTCGCTTTTTAGCTTAGATTTTGCCTCTTGAACAATAGGTAGATCAGAGTCTAAGGAGGGAACAATTTCTGTCTTAATCACTTTGTCTGTGATCCCGTATTCTTCTAAGTCGAACTGTAATTCTTTTGTATGAGCACCTGACAGGGCGGAAATGATCCAATATTCTCCTTTGTCTTGAGCTAAGTAAATAAATCGTGCAAGATTCCCATAAGTTGCTGCTGTAACTACTAATCTACAGTTGATTCCCGTATTTTTTTCCCACTGTTTTAATGAGTTATAACCTTCCTTTACATAGGGAGTGTGACGAGTATAAAATCCTATGGGACTAAGAAAAGGATTGCCTTTATTGCCCTTTTCTTTATACTCTAAAACTTGGTCATAGGCGCGTAAGGTGTTCTCTTCAGCCTGTGCTTTGACTAAAGCGTCTCTGACTGCTTTTAATCCTGACATACCATAGCTGTCATCTTGAACATAAGCACAGATTTCATAGGGTTTGACTCCAGCATTTAAAGCCATTGTAACCACAGTTTCTATTTCCTGTGCATAACTCGCACGATAATTAATGATTAGTTCAGATGGCGATCGCAAAAGTTGAGAACCAGTATAAAAACCAACGGCAGGAATATTGTTTATCTTTAAAATTGGCAATGTTTCTTTGGCGGTTGGTGTACCAAAATTTCCAATCATCAAAAAAATACCAGATTGAATCAACTTTTGTGTCTTTTGACGAGTAACTAGAGGCTCATAATAATCATTTTCAAAGATTAACTGAATTTTTTTTCCCTGTACTAATTGGTCATCTAGTGCAGTTTTTAAACCAGATTTCATCCTATTACCATAAATCTCTTCTGGTCCTTCTAAAGCGAGGACTGAGCCTAGTCGAATTGTTTGTTGAGTAATTCCTTCTTGGGAAATTGTATGATCTGAATTTTTTGAATCTACATTTTCATTTAATTGAACATCAGTAGTAGGGTTTCTAAGACGGTTAGGACTACAAGCCCAAGTACAAATCATCAGAAAACCCATACAACTTGCTAAGATGGTGGGACTTAAATTTCGTTGGTGATCTCTTTTTTTTTCTGTAGTCATATCTAAAATATCGCTTCAAACAAGGTTTGTCTTAAGTAGAGCAAGCTCAAAAAAAGAAGTTGTATATTAGCTATAAAATGTAAAAATAAGTTGTACAAATTTGATTTTAGATAAATTGTGAAATTTAGCTGCCATTAAATTTAGTTTTTATAAAAACCTATTTGGGTTACTTTGACATGAATCCTTATTTATAACAAGATTTTCTGATCAAGCATATGTAAATTGTAACATATCTTAACTGACTTTTTCCAACTTCTCTATATTCCATTGAATTTTACTCTGCTGAAATATTCTATCTGTATACAGCATGGTTTCAGGATGATGTTTATGGGGCATGGAGGGAATTTGAGCTCCATTTGATTTTATCCTCTGTTCAGAGTTTCAGATGCGACTCTTTCCATGGCGATCGCGATCGCTGAAGAGATAGACTATTCTCTTTCTTTCTAATTCTGTTTGGGATTTTTCTGTGCTGGGGAGATGTTTGTCAATTAAACTGGTTTTATTTTCTAGATAGATTTCGCGGTCGATACCACTTATATCCTTGTTTTGTGAACTGGCAATGATAAAGAAAGTAATTTTACAGATGTGCAAGAGATTATATTCCGGGAATGTTGGCATGGAAGGTATTCTTATCAGGAGATAGCAAAGCTTTATAGTTATGAATATGAATATATTAAGTCCACGGCAGCTAAACTTTGGAAATGTTTATCGGTAGCTTTTGGTGAAAAGGTAAAAAAGGGCAATCTAAAATCAGTGATTAATCGTTATCTGAGGCGACAGCATATTACTTTTAATCGTAATATTTTTGAGATAAAAGCCACAGGTTGTGCTTCACAGAATGTAAGTAAAAAAAGCCAATTAGTTCATGTAAATCAATCTTAATGCTGTCAGTTATATACAGATAAATTCAGCACTGCTGAAAAAAAAGAAAATCAAAGCAGAAATATTACTACTCCAGAATCAGGAAATAATCATAATAACTCCTCATTTTCTCAACTTTCTCAGTCTTTACTTCAAGAAGCTGAAGCCAAAATTGCCGAAGCTTTAGACAGTATAGACGTGACTTTTTTTATGAGCCCAAACATTAGATTAACTACTCCAGAAGGTAAATACAATTTGCAGCCAAATTTTGTAATTTACTATGGAGGAAAACTAGGAATTATAGAAATTGATGAGACAGAAAAAGGATTAAATAATGGGGTAGGTAGTCAGACAGAAAAAAATAGCGATCGCTTGTTATCAAATACTAATATTAATCTTATCAAACATTACGAAGATATTAGGTGTTTTCTAGAATCAGATTTAGTCATCAAAGAATTTATAGAGATATTAGGTAATATTAACTCTAGCAGTGATGTTGATAGAAATTTACTTGAGTAAAAGACTGGGAAAAAGTAATCCCTGAATCAAATTTTCTGGCGAAAATGCTCCGCAAATTAGTAATGTCAACTTGATATTCCATGTTTTTGTTTGAGTTTAGTCAATGCTTCTTTGGCTGAAAAAGTGCGTCCTTCTTGTACTGAATTTAAACCTTCCTGAAGATCTTCTATTTCTTGTATACGCTCTACTAATTCTAATAATTTTTGGTATGACTCCGCATCCTGAATTACTATTTCAGCTTTACCGTTAGCCGTGAGGACAAGAGGATTTCCACTTTCCTTGATTCGTCGCAAGTATTCGCTAGCATTACACTTAAAATTAGTCAGGGAGTCGATGTCTTTAGTTATGTCTAGCATTTTGTTAGGTTAGAGCAGGACTTACGTAAGGGCTCTATATATAGAGCCTTGGTACGTTACTAAGCGCGCTTTTCATGTCGCGAAGCGAAACGCACCCTACCAATAGCGTTCATGCGTAAGTCCTAATATTTTAACATCCTTTTCCACACTTCATTCTGCTTCAATATTTTCCAATATTTGCCAGAAATAGGCGATCGCTTGTTACAAAATACTAATAGCGAAAATCATCATAACTACTTTTTCTTCAATACTTTTAATTATTTAGTTTTTTCGACTATTAATTCACTCATAAAAAGAGCCAGCACAATTTTATTTTGTACTGGCTCTCTTTGTTTTTGTTTCTGGCTAATCCACATCAACCCGAGGGGCCGAGTGGATAAGAGCTAAAATAAATCTAGCCTGATATATGATTGCCTACAACTAAACCGCATTAACCCAAGCGGCGGGTGAATATATTCATTATAGGATAATTATACAAATTGTCAACTGCTGTAAAATACCTACACAATTCAGGCAAAACCCGGTAAAACCTGGTAATGTCAGTCTTGATGTTTATTTCCTGCTTCAACCTGGGGAGTCGGCTCCTTCCAGTTCACAGGCGTAACT
>JAKQYG010000187.1 GCA_023356515.1 Trichodesmium sp. MAG_R04
TTCCCAAAGTTGCTGTCTGTTATCGTCAACATAGGGGTAATATGACTCGGAATTTACTTGCTCAAATAGAAGTAGAAGAAAAAATTTTAGATGAACTTTTTTCTAATCCTAATCTCCCTGAAAAAATTCAACATTTAGAAAGAGAATTACGCTACGGTTCTCTAATTTGGAATTGTTGGTGTTTATATAAATCTGGCTACTTCGCTGAAATGGCTGATTATTTGCATAAATCTTTAAAATTTTCTCCTGTTTCTGCACTTAAAACTATATGTGAGTGGCTATATTATTTTCACTATTATGCTTCCTTAGAAAACTATTCATTTAATTCAGTTTCTTTGAATGAAATAACTGAGTGGCAACTTTTAATAAATCAAATCATGCCAAATGGTTTGCCAGTAGTTAGCGTAGTTATTCCGACTTTCAATAATGCTGATTATATTCTTAAAGCTATCGAAAGTGTTTGGAATCAAACCTATACTTTGTGGGAAATTATTATTATTGATGATGGTTCTACCGATAATACTTATCAAGTTTTAGAATCTTATCTAAATACAACAGACTTCTTGCAGAACTCCGCCGCAAGAAATAGACAACAGGAAACAGAAAAAAATACTCAGGAAAAAGAGAATAATCAAGATTTAATTTTAGATTTATTGCAAAATAATGCCAAAGGAAATAGACAAAAGGAAATAGGAAAAAATTATCAGGAAAAAAGTAGTAATCAAAATTTAACTTTTACTTTTGGAAGATGTCTAATTAAATATCTATATCAAGAAAATCAAGGACCATCAATTGCTCGGAATTATGGTATAGAAATAGCTCAGGGAGAATATATTGCTTTTCTCGATGCTGATGACTTTTTTCTACCCGAAAAATTAGCCGAACAAGTGGGATTTTTTGCAGAAGATTCAACTTTAACAATGGTGCAAACTGGGTGGAGATTTGTTGATGAAAAAGGTAATACTATTAAAGATGTAGAACCCTGGAAGAATAGTACGGAATTAGACTTAGAAAATTGGTTAATTTGGCAAGCAACTTTGCCTAGTGCCATGATGTTTAAAAGTAAATGGTTAAAAGTTAATGGTGGGTTTGACAAACGATATTTTGGGATTGAGGATTTAGAAATAGTTTTGCGGTTAGCTTTAACAGAAGAAAAAGCTACTTGGTTACAAAAAGTTTGTGTCTGTTATCGACAGCGGAATAGTAGTGTCTCTGGTTTAAAAAACCGAGAAAAAATTACTCAGGAATTAGAAAAATTATTAAATGACTTTTTCCATAAACCCAATTTACCTACTGCCATACGTCAAATAGAAAATCAGGTAAAATATCGCTCTCTACTTTGGAATTGTTGGCGTTTATATAAAGCTGGTAATTTCTCAGAAATGACTACTTATTTGCAGAAGTCTTTGAGTTATACTTCTGATTCTCCCACAGTAGCAATTTGTACTTGGATAGAATTATTTACTAAGCTAGATAGTCAAGAAGGTAATCAATTTAATGCTTATAGTTTTAGTCAGTTACCAGAATGGAAAAAATTAATTAGTAATATTTTTAATCCCGTTGTGCCAAGAGTTAGTGTAATTATTGCCACCTATAATAATGGTCACTATATTTTGGAGGCGATCGCCAGTATTTTTAATCAAACTTATACGTCTTACGAAATAATAGTTATTGATGATGGTTCTACTGATAATACTCGTCAAGTTTTAGAACCTTATCTAGATAAACTTTGTTATGTTTATCAAGAAAATAAAGGAGTCTCCCACGCCAGAAATTTAGGCTTAGAAATAGCCCAAGGAGAATTTATTTCTTTCCTAGATGCTGATGACTTTTTCTTACCAGATAAATTAGCAAAACAAGTAGCTGTTTTTGATGCTCACCCCTCTCTGGGAATTGTCCATAGTGGATGGCGTTTAGTTAATAGAAAAGGAGAGAAAATTTCTGACATAGAGTTATGGCATATTTCCCCAGAATTAGACTTAGAAACCTGGGTAGTTTGGAAACCTGTAACTATTTCTATGATGTTTCGTAAAAGTTGGATAAAAAGTGTCGGAGGTTTTGATACTCGTTGGCATCATGGAGAAGATATTGATTTAGTTTTACGTTTATCTATTAATGGTTGTGAGGCAGTGTGGTTGCCAAAAGTTACTTATTGTTATCGTCAACATCATAGTAATGCCACGAGAAAATATACTCAACAAGCTACTAGTATGATGTCTGTTTTAGATTACTTTTTTAGCAGACCAAATTTACCAATATCTATTCGCCAATTAGAGGGAAAATCTCGTTATTATACTTTGAGTTGGTTAGCATGGCAGGCCCATCGAAATGGAGATTTAATTGAGATGGGTAAATATTTACGACAAGCTGGGAAATATACTCCTTTATCTATGACAGAAACTATTGTTCATTGGGTCGATAGCTTTAATAGTCTTTATCAACAATATGGTGATGATTTTGATGCTTATGCTTTGACAAATTCTGATGTTTGGCAACAATTAATGTTAGATATATTTCTTACTATTTGATAGTAAATTTTTCAGGTATTTACTGTTTACTGATAGTTGAACATAGCAATTCCCATACTATATAGTAATCCTATTTAGGTTGTGGCAAAATTCCATACTGAAAAAGTTTGGTAAAATCAAATATTCTCGAAACTCTTGATAGTTATGATAACTTGCACCGTCCCAAAATATTGTCAATCTTTTTCCCGGTCTTTGCTCTTTTTCGACAGCCTTTAAGTAACCTTGTGTTCCCTTATATTGAAGCTTTAAACTTTCTACGCCATGAAACATTGCTTGATTTTTCCATTCACTAATAAAACTGTGAGAAACATTTAATAATTCTTTAATTTTACGGTAGAATTTTCCCGACAAAATCATTTTGACATGCCTTGGCTCTTTTTATTTCTTTTGACTATGTATTTTTGATTTATAAAACCATCTAGTTCATCTAAAATATTAATTTTTTGTTTAGGGAAATGGATATGTTATTATTATCAATATATCTGTTGCGACCTTTTAGGATTGCTATAGTGAGGTACAAATTTAGAAAAACCAATATTAGTTTGTATATGTAGTGATATTTACAATTCAATCGCTTTCGCTATCAGAAACAAAACTACAAAAATTATTATTCTCTACACTGCTACCTGTTAATTTATGTAAATAAAAAGTTGTTTGTATAGTGTAATACTTGAAATAATATTTACCTATATAATAAACTTATATAAGCAAAAAAAATTAAGTTCACCTTTGAGTTTGTATCTTTTAAGGCAAACGTTTTGTTGTATAGCGATAATTTTTAATACCAACTTACTTGCAGCCCCTTCCCTTTCATGCTCTCTCGCGGAAAAGACTTTTTCCGCGGACCTTAAATTAAATAAACTGTAATGATCGAATATATTCAATTAATGAAATTTTGAAGACTTAGTGTTTTAGTCAATATATTGAATATAAATTGGTAGATAAGACTTACAGAAACACGAACATTCTGGTTTATTAGAAACAGAAATAGAATTCAGATGATTTAAAAATAAAAAAAGGAGTGAAAGATGAATAACCTAACAGCTAAATTACCAACAACTACACCAATAGAAATTCCACTAGGATACCTAAATATTATGGGTTATATTGATGAGTCAAAAGTAAATGGTCCTGGTTGTCGCGGGGTTGTTTGGGTACAAGGTTGTACAAAGGGATGTTCTGGCTGTTTTAATCCTGATTCCTGGTTTTTTGATATTAACGAATTAATAAGTATTGAAGAACTAGCAAATAAAATATTAAATAATCCTCAAAATACAGGAGTTACCTTTTCTGGAGGGGAGCCTTTTTTGCAAGCACCAGCACTAGCAGAATTAGCAAAAATCTTAAAATATAGAGGTTTAAATATATTATCTTTTAGTGGGTTTACTCTTGTAGAATTACAATCTAAAAATGCACCCGTTGGTTCTCAAGAATTATTATCTCAATTAGATGTTTTAATTGATGGACCCTTTATAGAAACCTTAGCTATTCATTCTCCTTATTCTCTAGTTTCTTCGAGTAATCAAAGAGTAAGAATATTTAATCCAGAATTAAAAAATCAATTAAATTGGGCAAGGAACCATCTAGAAATTCATGTATCGAAAGATGGTAGTGAGATATTTACTCGTTATTGGGGATAAGTCAGATACTAGGAAAAAATTATAGCTGAAGTCATAAGTCAGAAGCTAAATTCGCAGTATGGACGAAATTTGAGAGTAGGGAGAATATCCTAACCCTCTTAAAATGGTTTGAGGGTTAGGCCTCCTAATCTTCAAAAACAACTTTTAAGAAGTAGGGGTGTTGCATGCAAAATCCCTACAGAATAACAGGGAATATATAGAGGAGATAGTCAGATATATTTGTCTTTTCATTTTTCTGGCATGGGAGTAATTAAAATGCTATTTTTTTCAGCTTGAAGGACCGAAAGCCAGGTAGTTTTTTTCTGCAAAAAAAGGTTCAGACCTTTATGTGCTAATGTTTTAATATTTAATCCGCAATCCCTAAGTAGACAATCGAATACATCTTTTGTACATCATACACTTTGGTTTTTTGTCAAAAGGGAAGTTCAGATATAAACCTCTTTTGATTCACTAGAATTATCGGTTGTTATTGATACTACGAGCCATGCTTTTAAAATCTATTCGATTATTAGAAATTTTAGTAGGTTTTACAGGAGTAGGCTTAGATGTAGAAGATTTTGTAGAACTAGAAGTAGATTTGCTGGGAATAAAACTAGAAGGATAGGCAGGAGTTTTATTTTCTACAGTTTTATTTTCTGCAGTTTTATTTTCTGCAGTTTTATTTTCTGCAGTTTTATTTTCTGCAGTTTTATTTTCTGCTACATTTACATTTTCTCTTTTTTCCATAGAAGAAACAGATTTTTTTGTCTCTCCTGATATATAATTAATTTTACCTGCTGCTTTGGGATAGCTTCTCTTAACTGTCTTAGATTTCCGCATATAGTCTACATTACCAAGACTACTTGCACTATCTCTATCTAGGAAGAAGTTTTCCTGTGATTGATTATCGTTTTTTTTCCCAAACAATTTTGTGATAAATCCAGTCATTGATTTGTCCTAAATTATGTTATTGATTATGTTAGTATATATTAAACTTTATCATAATTTTTCGTAAAAGTTATCATAATTATCTCAAAATTTACCACTACCCATAAGGTAGACATTTAGGGGTCAATACCCTCGAATTACAAGAGTTTTATTATTCACTGGTTGTACATTTCATCTGGGATCCGACACTGTATTTTATTCATTTCCCTACTTCCTATTCCATAGGGACCTTGTATGCAAGCTCCACAACTACTCTCAAAAAAAATTACTTCCCAATACAAAAGCGACTAAAAATTATATCCAAAACAGATTCTGTTAAATCCTCTCCCGTAACCTCTCCCAAAGCGTAAATTGCTTCCCTTAAATCTATTGTCCAAAAATCTAGAGGTAAATTATTTTTGATAGTATTTAAACATTGCTCCAAAGCCACCTTAGCTCTAGTCAAAGCTGCTGCTTGCCTTTGATTAACGGCAAAATCTAAATTTTCTGCCTGCAAATTATCTAAATTTATAGTATTAATAATCTCTGCTTCGAGTTCCTCAATTCCTTGATTATTAATAGCTGCTGTAGTCACAACATTTTTAATAGTTTCTGGGTAAAAAATTGACTGAATTAATTCAGGTTGAACTAAATCAATTTTATTAATTATCAGAATTAAAAACCGATGTTTTACCTGTTGATAAATAACTTCATCTAACTCTGTCCAACCAGCCTGACCATCAATTGTTAACAAAACAATATCGGCAGACTCAGAAGCCTGGAATGATCGCTGTACCCCAATTTTTTCTACTCGATTTTCAGTTTCCCGAATACCTGCTGTATCCAAAACCTGTACTGGAATACCACCCACTACCAAATGAGACTCTACTAAATCCCTCGTTGTACCAGGAAGATCGGTAACAATAGCGCGGTCGCAGCGACTCCAAGCATTCAACAAACTGGACTTGCCTACATTCGGACGTCCAATAATAGCCACCTTCAAACCATTGCGCAATAATTCTCCTCGGCTTGCCGTTGCTAACACAATTGACAAATCCACCAAAATACCATCCACTTTTTGACTAATTTCGGATTCTTCCAAAGGGGGTAAATCTTCCTCAAAATCGACGCGGGCCTCTATTTCGGCTAAAATATCCAGACAACTGGCTCTTAACTGACCAATTAGGTTAGCTAACTTACCTTGCAAACCAGCTAAAGCAACTTGAGCAGCAGCAAGAGATTGAGAGCCCACCAGATCAGCAATACTTTCAGCTTGAGTCAGATCCAATCGTCCATTTAAAAAAGCTCGTAAAGTAAACTCTCCTGATCGAGCTAGCCGTGCCCCCGCCTCAATACATAATTGCAATACTTCTTGTATGACAATAATCCCACCATGGCAGTGCAACTCTATTATATCCTCACGGGTATAAGAACGAGGGCCCTTCATAATCAATAACAAAGCTTCATCTACTAATTGCCCGGTTTGGGGATGACAAATATAGCCATAGAGAATGCGGTGAGTTTCCCAAACTTGCTTCCCTGGTGCGTGAAATAGAGTTTTGGCGATTTTCATCGCCTCAGAACCAGATATCCGAACTATTCCCACACTTCCTTGTTGGGGAACAATGGCAGTAGCGATCGCGGCAATAGTATTTCCAGGAGTCAATAGTTCTGACATATTCCTGTTAAATGATTTAATTTTGTATTGATTAAGTGAGAAGACATAAACTTTGACATCCTCCCCGACCTAAAGGCACTGGGCTTCCTACCGAGCCGTAGCCCCCCGGCGGGTTGATATCTCACAGGCTGCTGCTACTTTGGCAGTGGTCTTATGCTGGCCTCAATGTCGGTTCTTTGTCTCGGTATGCCCACCCGCGACTAATATATTTCTTGTGAACTAAAAAGCATGATAACATAACCTGTGGAAAAAAATAAACTAGAAAGTCGCCCGCTTATAGGTGAGGCTTTAAACCCAATTTTTCGGTAATATCATTGTCCTGCTAGGGTTGGACAATCTTAGAAATTAAACGGAGCTACGGCTCAATAGTAATCTCCAAGCTTTCAGGCTAGAGAGGATTTAAGCATAGCAAATTTATGAATAAATCCAGTACCTACCGTCCGTGAGGAATAAGGATTTTATCATTTATATTAAGTTAAATTGTCTAAACTCCATATCATCGTAAATTATTTGAAAAAAATTCTGGACTTTATTTAATTATCATTCCCAAGTAATTAATATTCTACTTTTTCTATTTTGTCACGAATATTATTTAAATCTACATATTGGTCTGTAGCATTTCGCAATTCTCTAGCAATCATTCCTTCTGTTGATACAACTGTAATATGAGTATTTTTAGAGCGCAATAACTCAATAGCTCTTTCAAAGTCTCCATCTCCACTAAACAAGACTACTTCGTCATATTGGTCTACTGTATTAAACATATCTACAACAATTTCAATATCTAAGTTAGCTTTCTGAGAATAGCGACCTGAAACATCATCATAATATTCTTTCAAAATTTTAGTGCGTACTGTATAACCCAAACTAATTAAAGCATCACGGAATCCTCTTTGATCTTGTGGGTCTTTTAAACCTGTATACCAGAAAGCATTTATTAATTTTGCTTCTGGTTTATTGAAGTATTCTAATACTCTTCTTGGGTCAAAAAACCAACCATTTTTTTGTTGAGCATAGAACATATTATTCCCATCAACAAATATAGAAAGACGGTTCAT
>JAKQYG010000188.1 GCA_023356515.1 Trichodesmium sp. MAG_R04
GCATTTTTAACAGCCTGTTTTGATTTAGTATAACTGTCCTTAGGCATATCAACAACGACTAAAGATTTTTTTGCTCCGAGAGCTACAGATTTGGCATGATTTATCATAGTTTGCAATTTTAGTTTACAAAACTTTATAATTCTTTATTATTAAGAGTCTGGTAGCAGTGTATATTTCAAAAAAGTATAAAACATAAAAATAGACTCATACAGCAAATTTCAGGCAAATGATGTACAGGGTAAATGCTGAAAACCATGTAGTGTGGACATCTTGCTTGTCTTAGTGTACCTCATGCCAATGGAAATGGCTGTAAGTTTATACAATCTAATTCCTGGTTCAGGCATAGATTTTAGTAATTGAGTCCCAGTTTTTCAGTTTTGTAACTAGAAAATAGATTTTTTTTAGCAAACCTTATTGTTACCTAGGAGATAGTTCAAATGGTTTTTGGACCTGCATCTCAGTTGGGAGTTGGCCTTTTTGAAGATACAGAACCTGTGGAACTGTTAAACGGGCGCTCATCAGAAGAAGTAGAAACTGTGATTCGAGCGGTCTATAGGCAAGTTCTAGGCAATGCTTACGTTATGGATAGTGAAAGACTCAGTATACCAGAGTCCAAACTTAAAGAAGGCGAAATTACTGTTCGTGAATTTGTACGTCAAGTTGGGCGATCTGAGTTGTATCGTTCTCGTTTTTTTGACCCTTGCCCCCGCTATCGTGCAGTTGAATTAAATTTTAAGCACTTTTTAGGTCGTGCTCCTGATGGCTACGATGAAATGAAGCTTCACAGTAATATCCTGGATGAAGGAAGTTTTGAAACTGATATTGATTCCTACATTGATAGTGACGAATATAGTAGTGCTTATGGGGAAAATATTGTTCCTTATCATCGAGGTTACAAAACCCAAACTGGCAAAAAAATGGTTGGTTTTACTCATATCTTCCAACTATTACGAGGTGCTTCCAGCAGCGACTTAAAAGGAAGTTTATCTGGAAAAAGCCCTGCCTTAAATAAATATGTGATTCAAGAAACACCTTTGGCAGTAATTGCTCCTTCTGGTGGTTCAGATGGTTGGTCATTCCAAGATACACCTTTAGGTGCTAGAAGTAGACATGGAGTAGGAGCAAGTTCTAGTGGTAAAGTTTACCGCATTGAAGTAACAGCTTATCGCTCAAAAGTAGTAAATCGTGTTTCCAGATTCCGCCGTAGTAATCAAGTATTTTTGGTGCCTTTTGATCAACTTTCTAAAGAATACCAAAGAATTCATAAACAGGGTGGTTTAATTTCAAGTATTACTCCTATTTGATAGGAGTTAAAATGAGGAAATTATTTACTCGTATTTCCTGTTTTTTTTAGTTGCTAGATTCATAAGCACTGAAAATTAAGGTTGTTACTATTTAGTAATAATGCTCAGGAAAAAAAAGAGTAAAATTTTTAAAATAATTTGCAGTAGTTTGTGGTTGATAGTTATCCTGTTTGTATTTGATGAACGAGTAGCTATAAGCTATAAACACTGCGAAAAATAGTATATATAAAAATCAGAATCGAATACTATAGAGGAGTAAAAATGTCACTTTGGGTAGATACAATCGATCCAGTAGAATTGCGTTATAATGCTACAGTAGATGAAAAACAAGCTATAATTCGAGCTGTTTATAAGCAAGTTTTGGGGAATATCCATGTAATGGAAAGCCAGCGCCTAACTAGTGCCGAATCATTTTTCATAAATGGAGAAATTTCTGTTCGTCAATTTGTTAACTTAGTTGCTAAATCAGACCTATATTTCTCCTTGTTTTTTGAATCATCTTCTCCTTATGGATTCATAGAACTAAACTTTAAGCATATATTAGGCCGTGCTCCTGAAGACCAGGGAGAAATTTCTGAACACATTCGTATATGTAATGAACAAGGATACGAAGCAGAAATTGATTCTTATACAAACACTCAAGAATATATTCAAAGCTTTGGGGAAAATATTGTCCCATATCCGAAAGGCTCTAGCACTGTAGTTGGAATAAAAAATGTCACCTTTAATCGGATATTTGCTCTAGAAAGAGGAAATGCTGCAAGTGACAGAGGCCAACCTTCCCGGTTAACTTTAGATTTAGCTGCTAACCTGGGTACAAAGATTAAAAAACCTGCATCTGTAAGTGGGCCTTATAATAACAGAGTTAAACGTTTCGAAATCTCAGTTACTAAAGCCGGTATTGGCCCTGTTGTGAAGCGGAGCACAACAACCTATAAAGTATCTTACGAACAGCTGAATACAAAAATTAACAGTATTCAGAGAACAGGTGGCAAAATCCTGAAAATTACTGAGGTCGCTTAAATCAAAAGTTAAGAACCTACTAAGTTATCATTTAAAAGCTCGGTTTCTCATGAAAAGTGTCAAGAAGTAGTTTGACCCCAAGAAACCGACTTTCTCTTTGTGGTAGGTTTCAAGTTGAGTTTCAAGTCAAATTTGATAGTCAAATGAAAATGTAGTATATTCTTCAATAAATTTTAGTTTAAATCATTTCAAAAATTAGCAATATATGGATGTCGTAGAATTTGTTGAATCTTCTATAGGACGTTGGCGCTCACAACGTAGTGGCCATAGTTTAGCATTGAGTCACTTTGAAGAAGTTCGCTCTACAATAAATATTGTTTCCTTACCAAAAACAGCCCCTGAAGTAATAGAGTTGTGTAAATCTAGTGGAGTAGATATAGCTAATGCTGTCTCTCCTTTTCAGATGAGTTGGCAAGGAGAATCAGATTGGGATGAAAATGAGATTATTAAAGGTAGTTCTGTCTTGGTGCCAATACCTGATATAAATAATCTCAAAAAAGGAAAATTATTACGTTCGCAAGGGTATGCAGAAACTATTCCTGCGGCAGGAGAATACTACATTACTGAAGATGAAACCTTTATTCTATATACAGAATATGACAGTGCTGCTGCGGAAGAAAGAATTTGGTTTCATACTCCCAATCTCAGGTTTAGAGTATCGTTGATTAAAACGAGTGATGGCAATGGTGTATTAACTGCCTCTTTTTCATCAGAAATTCGTTCTTTATCAACTCAATAAAGATAATTTGTCAAATAATCACAAAACATTGTTCTAAATTGTCGTCATGTAATAGAAAAATTACCTCTAAATATTAGAGATTGGGATTGTCCTGGGTGTGGTAATCACTACTATTAAAACATAAATGCAAGTATGAACATTTTGGCTGCGGGACTTCAAGTTTCAGTCTGTGGAGCAACCTTAAGGCTAGAAGGAGGTACATCCCTAAAGGTCGGTGCTATGAAACAGAAAGCTCTAAAAGTGCTCCTGAGTAATCCTTCGGTTTCTGCTAAAAGCAGCCTCGGGAGGATGTAAATGTTAATTTTGTTCCAGGTACTTCAAAAATTAAAGGTAGCAGCCATGAAATAGTCTTGGGGGAGGGCTAAAATAAAATGTTGCCACCAATAGCAGAAAAAAGATTGCAGGGTTGGATTAGAAGTCGCCATATAATTTGCTCCGGAAATTTTTTTTTATTTCAAACTGTGGAGTGTTCTACTATTGATAGATTTACAGAATGTGTTCAAACATTAGGCGGCAGTTTGATATCTGTCAAACCTATCAAGAAAATTTGGATTGGTAATCATAGAAAAGTAGTTCTTTATCAAGCTAAAGCAAGTCTGCACACACCTCACCACGATTTAAAACAATATTGGGTCAAGTATGGTGGTTTTTATACTAGATTTGATGAACGGGGTTGATAAGGGTTTTAAGTACTAGGTCTGATATTAAACGCTGGTTGTAAAAAATCCTTTTTTAATATTGGCTGCTTAATAGTTTAATAATACCGAAAATTATTCTTGCTAATGAGTGTTTAATTAAGTGTGAACTTAATATAATAACGATGAAGTTTGCAAGTCAAAAAAACATATTACATAAACTATTAATAGTTATTACTAATAATAGAGACTCTAATCCACCTTTTTTTTATTAAAATATCTTTGTAGTATATTTGTGGTGCTTAATCTGGGAATATCACCTAGATCTGGCATGACAAAATGTAGTGGCGCGTCAAGCCTTAAATGTTACTTCAGGAAAATGATTATGATGCTAATTTTTCAAGGCTTTTAGCTCAAAAATCTATTTCACTACTTTTAGCTTGACACACCAGTAGCCTAAAAATATAAGTCAAAAGTCAAAAGTAACTAAGAAAATTATATAAGAAAATTGTAGTGGTAAATTAGGAGTTAACGATAGTGAAATAATAAATAATATTATTTCAAATCTTTGGGGTTTTTCTATAAAAAACTATCGGCAAAAAATTTTGGGTCTTTGAGGAATTTGAAGGCCCTTTTGCAACTATGCTAATTTTTATAATTCCAAAGTATTTCTGAATGTGGCTCGATATTTGTCGCTAAAATAAATCCGCCAGCCACTAATTTTCTTATTTCTATCTCCGAGATTTTTTTGTTTAATTTCTACGTCCTGAAAAAGACTTTTTCAGCCAGCTTTAATTACTTGTTCTGGTATGATTTTTGGTTGATTATTTCCACAATCTCTATCTCATCAATTAGTTCTGCAACTATTCCTAAGTGGTCAAGATTTTTAACTTTTATTTCTTCCATTAAATACATTTTTTTTCTGCTAAATAAGAACGCAATTATCAGCTTTAGCATCTCACTTGCAGTTACTAAACACCGTAAGTCATTATAATAAATTATACAGATAGATCTTTTGTAACCTCCTGTAATACAATTTGAAGTTCAAAATGTGGGTTTTAAGGTTTAGGAAGTAAGAATTCAGGAAAAATGGAAATTATAGAGGAAGTAGAAGTAAGAATTGTCCCTTGATTCTTTCATCCTTGTTAAACCAAATTGCTAATATGGATGAGTTAACGATCAAAGATAGTCTTTTTTGGGAGACAAAAAGGTTCAACCCTTTATTCACAAAGTCTTTGAGATTTAATCAGTCAATCCTAATTAATTAAGGAATACCATTAAAGGGTATACTAGAAAAAGTATGGTGGCCAAGGAGGATGCAAATGCCAAAAAAACGTGGTAGTTCCACCTCTTATACAGAAACTAAGGTTAAAGTAGGCGTATCTCTTACTCCCACTAGCGCTGAGAGGCTAAAGGAGGTAGCAAAAGAACTTGGATTATCAAGGTCTGAGCTAGTTGAGCGCATTGCAAGAGGAGACCTTGCTGTTTTGAGAGAGGCGGCACAGATAACAGCCAATTTGAAGAATCAGTCAGATATAGTCAACAATACTCTAAGCAAAAATGAACTACCTGAAAGTAACATAGATGTTGTGACATTTCCAGAACCATTAAGTGGGTCTGTAGAAGCGCAAGTTCTATTATCGGAAAGTTATCAGACTTTACAGCAAGAGTTGGAATCTCAGATGGCACAGGTAAAAGATTTGGAAAACCAAATGGCTACCATGGTGTCAAGAGAAAGTTATAAAACTTTACAAAAACAATTAGAAGAAGATAAAAAAGTAATTGCAAGTTCCCAGGAAAAAATAGCTCAACTCCAGCAACTAGAAAAGCAAGTAGCTTTAATGATACCAAAGGAAAGCTACAAAAATTTGCAGCAAGAGTCTCAAGAGCAAAAAGTTCAGTTGGAATTGTTAGAAGAGCAAGTAGCTTCTATGGTTTCCCAGGAAGTATACGAAATTCTACAGCAAGAGTCTCAAAAGCAGAAAGTAGAGTTGGAACTGTTAAAAGAACAAGTAGGTTCAATGGTATCCAAAGAAACTCATGATTCTTTGCAGTTCCAGTCACAAGAGCAACAAACTGAAATTCAGCAACTAGAATCACAAGTAGCTTCTATGGTATCCCAGGAAGTATACAAGATTCTACAGCAAGAGTCTCAAGAGCAAAAAGTAGAGTTGGAACTGTTAAAAGAACAAGTAGGTTCAATGGTATCCAAAGAAACTCATGATTCTTTGCAGTTCCAGTCACAAGAGCAACAAACTGAAATTCAGCAACTAGAATCACAAGTAGCTTCTATGGTATCCCAGGAAGTATACAAGATTCTACAGCAAGAGTCTCAAGAGCAAAAAGTAGAGTTGGAACTGCTAGAATCACAAGTAGCTTCTATGGTATCCCAAGAAGTATACAAAATTCTACAGCAAGAGTCTCAAGAGCAAAAAGAAAGGTTAGGACTGTTAGAAAAGCAAGTAGATTCGATGGTGCCTAGAGAAATTCATGATTCTTTGCAGCATCAGTCACAAGAGCAACAAGCTGAAATTCAGCAACTAGAATTACAAGTAGCTTCTATGGTGTTGCAGGAAAGTTATGATGCTGTGCAACGTCAGTCAGAAGAAAAACAAAACAAGTTGCAACGGCTAGAAGAACAAGTGGCCACAATGGTGTCAAGAACAGTCTACGAAACTTTACAAAAACAGTTACAAGAGCAAGTCAATAAGTTGCAATATCTGGAATCTATGCTTGGTTCAATGATATCACAGGAAACTTATGATGCCTTAAAAAAAGAGTTAGAATTTCAAAAAGGGATAATTGCAGATTACCAAAATAAACTGACTGAATTAGAACAAAAATATCATAGCCAATCTGAGGTACTAGAGGCTTCTAAAAAACAAATTTCTAAGTTACAAACTCCAGCTATGATCGCAGAAAATCGTTTTCTTAAAAAGTGGCAATATCGGACTTTTTCTAGGTAAAGTCAAAATTTAATAAATATATATGCTTTTTAGTAAATATAGAAATCTTAAATTTTCAGCTTTGAAAATTTAGAATAAACCAGAGAGGAGAAATTAGTTATTGTTCCGAAAGCGACAAAATCTCTCCGCTAATTTGTTTATTGATGAATTTAAAGAGTGAGTTTAGCATCATTTATGACCATCTATTGAATTTTAATAGCGGAGAGAACTGAGGTCGTACTTTGAATTTTTGCCTCGATTCAATATTTGTATTACATAATACCTAGTCGAATAGTTTTTATCGTCAATAAATGGTAATAGGGAATATTAATAAAGTAAAGGTATGACTAAAAAAATTATTATAAAAAGTCTAATTAAAATTTACGGCAAAAAACATCTTGCGGGTCTTAAATTGTTTCGGGAAGGAAAAACAAGGGACGATATATTAAAGTCTACAGGTAATATTTTGGGATTAGCAGATGTATCTCTGGAGATTAGTAAAGGGGAATTATTTGTTGTAATGGGATTATCCGGTTCGGGAAAATCTACCCTGGTTCGCTGTATTAATCGTTTAGTTAATCCTACAAGCGGGCATATTTATATTGATGGTGAAGATGTTGCTCATGTCAATGAGAAACGGATGCGAGAGATAAGACTGAAGAAAATTTCAATGGTATTTCAACGCTTTGGATTATTTCCTCACAAAACAGTAGCTGAAAATGTAGAGTATGGACTAAAGGTACGGGGGGTTAAAGCAACTAATCGTCGTCAGAAAGCTTTAGAAACATTAGAAGTTGTGGGTTTAGAAAAATGGGCAAATTATAAACCTACCTCTTTGAGTGGGGGCATGCAGCAACGAGTAGGTTTAGCCCGTGCTTTGGCTACTGATGCAGATATTCTATTGATGGACGAAGCTTTCAGCGCCCTTGACCCATTGACGAGGGGAGAAATGCAGGATGAACTATTGCGACTCCAGAAAGAATTGCACAAAACTATAGTGTTTATCAGCCATGATATGCAAGAAGGTTTGAAGTTGGGCGATCGCATTGCGGTGATGAAAGATGGTGCAATTGTCCAATTGGGAAGTCCTGAAGAATTAGTTACTAATCCTAAAAATGATTATATTAAG
>JAKQYG010000189.1 GCA_023356515.1 Trichodesmium sp. MAG_R04
GATTGAACCAAGAGCATAATTCTTCAGCTTCAGTTAAACCTAATTTTTCTATCCAATATTCAACTATCCAATCAGGAAAACTATAAGATACTCCTAATTTTTGCACAGGATTTTCTGGGATAATTATCGTCAAGTTCTGGCGAATATATTCTCGGAGTAAACCATTAACAAAACCAGCTAATTTAGCAAATTTATTTTGTTTGGCTAGCTCAACTGTTGTATTAACTACTGCCGACTCTGGAATTTTTTCTAAATAAGATAATTGATATAAACCAATATGGAGAATTATCCGTAAATGTGGGTGTTGTTGGAGTGATTTCTTTTTTCCTAATTGGTCGATAATAGCATCAAGCGATCGCTGCCTTCTGACACAACCATAAACTAGTTCTGTAACTAACCGACGGTTAGCATCAATTAAGTCATTTTTTTTTAGATGTTTATCTAGAGTAAAATCGGCAAAAGTTTGTTTTCGATATATTTCTTGGAGAATGATAAAAGCTAATTGACGGGGGTTATTATTCACTGAAATTAACTTGAAAAAATCCTTGAAGATGGATCAAACATGCTCTATATAACTGATATAACCTAAAAAGTAAGTGCATAATTTTAAGATTTTTACAAATCATGCACTTAAAGCAGATGATATTTCCTCACTTAACTAATATTTAAGAATAATTATTCTTTTAACTCGCTCCACAGCGAAGCTTGATGGGGAATAACATTTGACTCTGCTTGAGCATTTACTTGTGGTGGCTGATGTAGATAAACACGGGTTGCAGTGTAACCGACCATGAACATTGAAAAGGCTACGAGAAAAATAGCGACAACCTGGTCAGAAGCAGATTTACTATCAAAGTTTTGAGATTGCATAGTTTTAAAATCCCTAAATTAACTTACTCCTTCACTATATCAAATATTTCTGTATAAGTGGATACTGTTAAATAAATATCCAATATTCTTAATATATCTTCATTTTAAAAGGATTGATGAATGTGTAGAGATAACTTAAGTTCAAGGTTTTAGGGATATTACTATAGTAACCTTAAATTAGGTTATAACAATTCAAAAACGAGAAATAAATTCCGAAACTCTTGCCTATTGACCATTGCACCCAAGCCTATTTCCAAAAAGCAGTAAGATTTTGGACAAAAATAAAATAGGGTTACCTTTAGGTTAACTTGTGTTAAAAAATCCAGCAGAAATACAAATTTTCGTGTTCAAAGCCAAATTTATGTATATTTGAATACAAAAATTTAGTTCGAGTTTTATGATGGGAAATATCACCAATTGATCATAAATTAAGGAGAAAGTTTATGGCCATCACTCAACAAAAACAACTCAACTCTAAGACTCAAAGTTACTGGGAAACTTGTCAATACATTCCTCTCAATTCTGGTGTCTTGAAAAGTGGAAGTTGGGTATCTCTATTTGTTTTACCTTCTGAGTATGCCTACGATCAAGCTTTGTTGTTATGTGAAAAGGATGAACAAAAATGGATAGCTTGGATCCCTGACCATGGAGAAGCAGAACTTTGTTTGCGTCAGTTTTGCCCTCTGTAGAGGAGTTCAAGGTATTAAGTTCCATGGTTTAAAACGAGGGGCCACCGTAATATATGTAACTGAGGAATATACTTCCAAAACCTGTGCAAAGTGTGGCCATGTTCATTAAAACTTAGGAGACTCAAACCAATATAAATGTCCGCACCGCGGTCACTCAATGCCGAGAGATTGAAATGGTGCTTTGGGGATATTCCTCAAAGCATTGCGAGATACCGCCAATGTTGATGATTGTGCAGTCACATTGCTATGAAAGGTTTTCCCAGCTTTTACCTGGAATTGCCGGGCTTGATGTATCTGCTAGATAAATAGTAAATATGAGAATGAGAAGGAACTGACTATGACTTTATAGTCTAATTAATTTGAATTATTAATTAGGGTTAAGGTACAAAGCTTTTCCTTATCAACCATACATCTTCCCTATAGGCTTTTTGTGTTTATAGCAGTTCTTTAGTCTCTAAACCTGCATCTCCCACGACAAAATATTGTAAGCATTCAGCTATCAAAAGTAATCTCGACTGCTTTTGCTGTGCAAAAAGATGAAGTTGAGCTGATCATCTTTTTCGTGTCAGACTTATAATTTTTCTTGAAAGCTAATTTTTCCTTATTTATTTGTTAAAGGATTAATTTGTAGAGATAATTGAAGTTGAGTGGTTAAGGATATTGGTAGATTTGCTTGATGGGAAAGGACTCCGTGACCAACTCCTGTTATTAGTCCCAAGATTGCTGGAAGTATTAAGGAAGTCAAAGAAGTCATATTAAAGTAGTTCATTTTATTTTTAAGTTTAATTATTACATTACACTATCTCAATTTACTTCAGTTTATTTCTGTAACATAAATTACTTTTAATGATTTTTTTGAAATATCACGTTCTTCATATATAACTCTATACTAGATCAGTAAATAACATTTTCTTATCTATTTATTCGTACTTTTTTTTGATCCCAGATCCCCAGCTCTATTGTTACTGACAATATACTGCTAAATTATGTCCAACAAATTTTTATATTGCTTTTAAGAATAGACATCTACAAAAAAACTGGATTTCTTGGTTCTCCTGCGTAAGTTCTGATGATGATAGGATGTATTGTTCATTTTACAAGGAAACAGTTAATGTGACTAAAATACCCGCCCCAGAAATGTGTAAAAAACTAAACATAGTTAATAGAATACTAATTTTTATTGAAAAAGTAGGCAATAAACTACCAGACCCCATTATATTATTTTTCTATCTATCTATAGCAGTTATTGTGATTAGTGCGATCGCTAATTTGCTAAATCTATCTGCACTCAACCCTACAACTAAAGAAACTATTAAAGCAGTTTCCCTGCTGACTCCTGACGGTATCCGGAAAATAGTTACTAAGACTGTAAGCAACTTTGTTAATTTTCCTCCTCTGGGTACCGTACTTGTAGCGATGTTAGGAGTAGGAATAGCAGAGTCTACAGGTTTTATTTCAGCTTTACTTCGTCAAGTAGTGCTAGTTGCCCCAGCCAGGTTTATTACTCCTGTAATTGTTTTGTTTGGAGTAATGTCAAATATTGCTTCCGATGCCGGATATGTAGTTTTAATTCCTCTTGCTGCCTTAATATTTTTAGCATACAAACGTCATCCAATTGCTGGTTTGGCTGCTGGTTTTGCCGGAGTTTCTGGCGGCTTTAGTGCTAATTTATTAATTAGTTCTATTGACCCTTTACTAGCAGGAATTACTGAAAGTTCGGCACAATTAATTAATCCAGAATATACAGTTAATCCCACAGTTAACTATTATTTTATGGCATTTTCTACATTGGTAATTACTTTAGTTGGTTGGTATATTACAGATAAGATTGTAGAACCTAGGATAGGTAAATATAATAGTGAAATTAATTCTGAAGAAATCGAAGATTTGACTATTGCCGAAAAAAAAGGTTTACGTTGGGCTGCATATTCCTTATTAACTTTTATCACGGTTTTATTGATATTAATTTTGCCTCCTGAAGGAATTTTACGCGACCCGGAAACTTTGACAATTATTCCTTCTCCTTTTTTGCAAGGAATTGTCCCAATAATAATGTTAGGATTCATAATTCCAGGCATTGCTTATGGAAAAGGGGCAGGTACAATTCAGAGCGATAAAGATATTATTCAAGGTATGACTCAAGGAATGAGTATAATGAGTTATTATATTGCTTTGTCTTTTTTTGCTGCTCAATTTGTTGCTTATTTTAGTTGGACTAATTTAGGAATTATCTTAGCTATTAATGGTGCAAATTTTCTCAAAGCCACTGGTTTTACTGGCTTGCCTTTGCTGATAAGTTTTATAATTGTTAGTGGTTTGATTAATTTATTTTTTGCCTCTGCATCTTCTAAATGGACTATGATAGCTCCTATATTTGTACCTATGTTAATGTTAGTTGGTTATACACCCGAGTTTACACAAATGGCTTATAGAATTGGGGATTCTACAACTAATATTATTACGCCCCTGATGGGTTATTTTCCGATTATTGTTGCCTTTGCTCAGAGATACGATAAAAATGCGGGTATGGGAACTTTAATTGCCACAATGTTACCTTATTCTTTAGCCTTCTTTTTATCTTGGTCAACTTTATTTATATTTTGGTTTATTTTCGGAATTCCTATTGGACCAGGAGCAACGATTAGACTTTAATATATCCAAAGTTAGGGTTTGCTGAAAAAGTCTTTTCAGTTTGGGAGTAGAGAGTAGTAAATAAGGCTAAATCCTTCTAAAAATGTCCTGAATGTTCTCCAGTCTATATCAGAAATAGCTCTGGATAATTTCTGATTTTTAACCATGCCAAAAACGTTCAAATCTTCTAAAACTATTACTTGGTTGCAGTTTGTTGAGACTTTCTATGTTTAAATTTAGGGGGTTTAACAAGCCTACCCTTTCTCTTACCTTTGTTGGAGACGCACCACTTGAAACTCCTAAAAAGTACATTTAAATTCAATTTTCCCCCTAAAAGGGGCAGGCTTTAAACCCATTTTTCTGGTAAATGTCCTAGTAATTTAGATAACGAGATTTGGTATAACCTCTAACCTGTGTAAAATCAGAAAGCAACCTCAAATTTAAATCATCCTCTGGATAAATCACAAATACCTCTGCTTTTTTCTGACCCAATAACACTCCAGTTAAAGCACCCAACCCCGCACCTATCAATACCTTTTCTGTAGCAATAACATTATCCCCAAGAATTCCAGACAATAAAGTAGCAGCAGCACCACCCACAGCAGCACCCTGTAAAATATCCTCAGCACTGGCACCTTTTGTTACTTTTTCAGTATCAGAAAATACTTTAGAAATAGCATTAACAGGAAACTTATGGCGATCACCAATAATTAATTGTTCAGCAAAAAATTGAGTCCCATTTGAAACAGGTCGTAGTTCACCTTCTATCTCACTGCCAAAAGGTATTACCACTCTTCCTTGAGAATCTCTAATATCTCTAGTTACTCTCAACCTCAACCTCATGAACTCATCTGGAGTTACCACGACCTTTTCTGCTTTCTCATATTCTATGGGGATGATTCTTCCTGCTGGTATTCGTGCTATTGACGATGGTCTTCTTGGGCGGCTTGGGTATTGTCGTTGTAGGTGGCCTCGGTATTGTCCTTGTAAGTTGCCTCGATATTGTCGTTGTAGTTTACCTCGGTATTGTCGTTGTAGGCGGCCTTGGCATTGTTCTTGCTGATTAAATTGAGCCATAGCTCGGTTTGATATTAAACCAGGCATTCCTGTAACTAATGTCATGCCTAACGTTAATAAGAAAGATGTTCCAAAACGCCACTTTTTTGAATTAAACATAAATATTATCTATCCTCCAATATCAGTTGTCAGTTATCAGTAGTTATAACTTTTGACTTACCCGTAGTGCTGATTACTTTTAGCTTTTGACTTTTAAAGCTTTTAAAGCTAAAATTGCTGCACCATAAACAGGTTGATATCGAGGCCAAATAAGTTTAGCAGTAGGAGCGATCGCTCCTATAGAGTTTTCAAACTGGCCGCGAAAATTAATCATACTGTTCCAGACGCTTCCAATAGTAACCACTTCAAAAATTTCGTGAGGCTGAAATAAGGTAGATATCACAATTTTTGTAGCTTTACTTAACTCCTTCACAGCATCTTGAATAATTTTCTTAGCTACCTTATCTTCCTTATCTGCGGCAGCAGATACAATAGGAGCAAGTGCGGCTATCTGTGTTACACCCCATCCACGGCGATAGATTATTTCTATTAGGCCCTCAAGATTTTGTAGGCCTAGGTATCTTTGAAAATCTGTAACCAAAGTAGTCGGAGATTCGCGTCCATCATAGCTTTTCAAAGCCGCTTGTAAACCTTGAATAGCTATATTATAAGCACTACCTTCATCTCCCAAAATATAACCCCAACCACCAACCCGTTTAGTTAATCCCTGGCTATTTTGACCAAATACTAGGGACCCTGTACCAGCGATCACTACAATACCCACAGAATTTCCAATACCTCCCACCAAAGCGACATTACTGTCGCTACAAATAATTATAGTATTCGGCTGCAAATCCCATTTTATCGGAAGATTAACAATAATTTCTTGTAGGCAATTTTCTACTACTGAAAAATCTTCAGGTCTTCCTACTCCTGCTAAACCAAGACAAATCCCAGAGATTGATTGATGGCTATTACTATTAGCAACTGCTTGAAGAATAGCAGTTTGGATAGAATTTGTTGCTACTTCAATTCCTACACTTTGATAATTTGACGGACCGCTTTTGCCACTACCAAGAACTTGACGATTTTCATCCATTAAAACTGCTTCTGTTTTTGTACCGCCACCATCAATTCCTAAAACATTTAATTTTTTCATATACTAATAGTTATTCTCTATCTACTTTAAAAAGCTACTAACCAAATTTTCTTTTGATTTTGTAGATAAAGTCTATGAATGTGATATATAGTAGTCCTAAATAGGTTGCGACAAATCAAAAAGTAAATAAAACTTTTAAAACTCTTACCTATTCTCTATTCCCTGTTCCCTGTTCCCTAAAAAGCAGTAGGATTTCGGTCACGAATAAAATAGGATTGCTATAGATTAGGAAGTACTAGAGATTTGTAAGATTCAGTTTTTATTAGAAGGAGCTATAAAAAATGCTGAATAAGTACCAAAACTTATTCAGCCTTCCTGATAAGTTAAGAGACAAAAAATTAAACCTAAAAGCTAAAATTATTGCAATTGAGGTAAGGTCTTTCTCGCTCTTTCTGCACGAGCATCTGCGGATTCCATCACTTCATTAATTTTGTCCAAAATTTCCCCTGGATAATTTTCTAACACCTTAGTAGAAAGAGAAATTCGCTTTCGACCTTCATCTAAATCAATAATCATTGCCTTAACCAAATTACCTTGGGTAAAAATTGTTGATAAAGAATTAACTCGTTTTTGACTAACTTGGGTAATATGCAGCAAACCAGTTAAACCTTCTAAATCTACAAAAATACCAAAAGACTTCACTCCAACAACTTTTCCTTCCAGCAACTGACCAACGACTAACTTACTAAAACCAGCAGATTGAGCGGCCAAACGCTGAGACATCACAATTTTCTTTTTTTCTTGGTCTAATTCCAAAAAATTGACTGTCAATACTTGGTCGATCAATGATTCCAAATTATCTTTTACTAGAAGATGGGAGCGTGGAATAAAACCCCGCAAAGATTCTACATTAACTGTTACTCCACCCTTATTAGTACCAATTACTTGAACTTGGAAAGACTGACCACCTTGTTCTAATTTAGTTAGTCTCTCCCATATTTGATTAATTTCTAGCTGTTTAACAGAAAGAAGAACTTCACCCTCTGCATCTTGCTCCCGGATAATTAGAAATTCTCTTTCTAGCTGTAGTGGTAGTGCTTCCGATAAATCTTGGTTTAATTCTAAAGAAGCTTCTTCAAAAGGTACAAGAGCTAAAGATTTACCTCCTATATCAATGTAGACACCTTCAGATTCATAACTATAAACTTTTCCAGTAACTCTTTGTCCTTTTTGAAATTCATAATTATACTGAGGTTCTTCGAGAGCTTTGGTAAAGTCATCCTTGGTAAAGTCATCCATTGTAAAGGATTGTTTACTTTTTTGAGAGCTAGTTAATTCGGAATTCATATTAGAATAAAAAAAATATCAGGCTACTCAAA